>CAZWYK010000060.1:0-7024 GCA_964638205.1 uncultured Candidatus Cloacimonadota bacterium
AAACAAATGAGATTTTGGTAATTTTGTTTGCTACAAATTTATAACTAGCTATTGTCAAATGTGATAGAAGTGGTGTCGAGTGTTAATAATTTTTCAGAATGAGGTATATACTATGTCACTTGTAGCAAAGTTTAAAAAATGGTATAAAGGCACGTTAATAATACCGTCCCAAAGCGACATCATATCTCCTGGATATTATAAAAAACCGTTTGTGGCTAAAATATTAGGAGTAATAGGTCGCTTCTGGCTGGCAAATTGGAAGTGGATTATAGGTTTAATTATTGCTATTCTCATAGCTTAGATACTCGTAACACATAACGTATTAGGAAAACAATGGCAAAAAAGAAAACAACTAAAAGTTTTGAAGAAACGCTTTGGGATTCTGCTAACAAACTCAGAGGAACAGTTGAATCGTCGGAGTATAAGCATATAGTTTTGAGCTTGATTTTCATGAAGTTTGTCAGTGATAAGTTCGATGAACGCAAGGCGGAGTTGATTGCTGAGGGCAAGGAGAAATATCTCGACATGGTGGAGTTCTACACCATGAAGAACGTTTTCTATCTGCCGGAGAAGTCGCGCTGGTCGTTCATTCAGAAGCAAGCCAAGCTCAGTTCAGGAATTCATGCTTGGACTTGATCCTGCTATGGAAGAATCTCCTAAAAAAAATTATATAGCCTACAAAATATCGCAAAATATTGTATGTATGGAAGTTCAACAAAAAAAAGTACTTTTATTTCTAAAACTGGATCCATCAAAACTTGATAATCTTCCAGATTATGCAAGAGATGTAAGTCAAATCGGTCACTTTGGAACAGGGAACCTAGAAATTAGCGTAAAGCACGAAGATGATCTACATAATGCTTTGAAATATTGCGAGATGGCTTATCAGAAGGTGGGGGGATAAATTGGATTCCACAAGCCGAGAAGTACTGGAATTATTTTGTTCCAAAATACAAGAGCTTAGAGAAACAAGATTTCTGCGCCATGCAATAACTGATTCAGTGAAATACTCGATGTCTTGGAACCAAGGATCTGCTTTAACTCATGAAAGGGAAGGCCCGGATGAAGAAGCTATGAAAGCATATCTTCTTACAATGAGAATGTTTGTACAGAAAAATGAAAAAATATCAATTCGGAGAATAGGTCAGTTAGTCAGTGATTCTGATGTTTGCAATAATAATTTTACAAATGATTTTGCAGTTGAGCAGAATGCATTGAATACATATCTAGATACTTCTGGTGTTGCAAAATTTGTTATTGGTGATCGCCCGCTTACTCAGCGTGATATATTGAATACATTTTTATATGGCATGTATGCTCATAATGATGATCACTATTCGAAAGAGATTAAGAGGTGGGATAAATTAGGTTTGCTCGTTTTTTTGCGTCATGAATTTGATAATATTGTTTTAGATGTATTAGAGAGACTTTATAATCTCAGGTTGATTGTATTAGAGATATTGAAAGCATGATATTTTCGGATAATACAATTGCTGAGCCAATATTTGGTACTTCAAAAACAAAAAGAGTTGGTGGAAGTATCTATCATACATTGGATGAAACAATAAATTACTTATTTAAGTATCTATCATTGTTTTACAATCGAATCTGTCATAGAATTATGTCTTCTGAGGTATTTGAGTGTGCTTTAGAAAGTATTTGAGACAGAAAGGACTTTGCATCTTTAGAGTCTTTAATAGAGAGTAATTCTAATTGTTTTATTCAGGGAAACTTTAGATTGGGGATAAATAATTGTGCAGTAAATTAGGAGAAAATCTGAGATCAAAGAAGAGGGTTGCCGATCATGGCGAAGTGTTTACAGCTAAACGCGAAGTGAACGCAATGCTAGATTTAATCAAACAAGAAACAGAGAGAATTGAATCTCGTTTTTTAGAACCGGCGTGTGGGACAGGCAATTTTTTAGTCGAAATTCTACGACGAAAACTCGCAATTGTAGAAAAGCGATATATGGAAAACCAATATGATTTTGAAAAATATGCAGTAATAGCTGTTTCTAGTATGTATGGGATTGATATTTTAGAAGACAATTTAATAGAATGCCGAACACGATTATTTGATGTTTTCAATACTCAATACACAAAACTCTACAAAACAAAATGTAGGGACAAATGCCGAAAAACTATTAAATATTTATTGAGTAAGAATATTTTACACGGCGATGCCCTCACACTTTACACGGTTAATGATAAAGCTAAACCCATTGTTTTTTCCGAATGGTCTGCAGTGAACGAAGGTATGATTAAACGGCGAGATTTTACAATGGACAACTTAGTAAATACCCATCTGCCAGAATACCAGAAACACGAAATTGCTTTATTTTCTGATGAAAATGATCCTGCATTTTTACCAAAACCTATAAGAGAATATTCACTTATACACTATTTGAAGTTGGCTGATAATGGATAAATTAAATTATAATCCAGATGTGCTAACTTGTTTGGCGAATCTAAGTAATGATGAGGTGTTTACTCCACCTGATTTGGTAAATGATATTTTAGATTTACTACCCAAAGAATTATTTGAAAGCAAAGATACTACTTTCTTGGACCCTGTATGCAAAACGGGTGTATTTTTACGAGAGATTGCTAAGCGGCTAATGAATGGATTGATAGACGAAATACCCGATAAGCAAGATCGAATTAATCATATTTTTGCGAATCAACTATTTGGTATAGCCATTACAGAAATTACTTCACTACTTGCGCGACGGAGTGTGTATTGCTCTAAAAAGGCTAATGGCAACTACTCTGTATGCAAAGATTTTACTACTGAACAAGGCAATATTATATATGAACGAATCAACCATAAATGGGGAAATGAGAAATGTGTATTTTGTGGAGCAAATAAAAAAAAATATAACCGTAGTAAAGATCTTGAAACCTACGCTTACCAGTTTATCCATACAAAAAAACCAGAGGAGATTATTAAAGTGAAATTTGATGTTATTGTTGGTAATCCTCCGTACCAATTAGGAGATACTGGATTTGGTGCTAGCGCTTCCCCCATATACCATAAATTTATTCAACAAAGTAAAAAACTCAATCCACGGTTTTTGACCATGATTGTTCCGTCAAGGTGGTTTGCGGGAGGTAGGGGATTAGATGCTTTTAGAAAAGAGATGCTTCAAGATGATAGGATTAGAGAGATACATGATTTCATTGATGCACGTGATTGTTTCCCCGGTACTCCCCCAAAAGGTGGGGTTAATTATTTTTTGTGGGATAGAGATAATAGGGGGTTATGTAAAATTTATACTCATGACGGAGACAATGTGTCTTCAGTGTCAGAGCGTCGACTATTAGAAGAAGGATTAGATACTTTTGTTCGTGTCAACGAAGCAGTTCCAATTCTTAGAAAAGTCTTAAAATTAAAAGAAGATGGTTTTAATAAAATTGTAAGCGCTAATGATCCATTTGGGTTTGATGTTCGTGTTGAAAATAGTATGAAAAGAGTTAGACCAAAATACAAACCTCAATATTTCAATAATAGTGTTCTATTTTATTATTATGGATGGAAGAAAAAGGGGGTAGGTTATATTGACGAAAAATATGTTAAAAAAAATCATAATTTGGTGGATTCATATAAATTATTTGTTCCAAAGGCGATTGGAACAGGAGATATGAAAACAGATGTCATAAAGCCGTTTATTCCTGAATATAAATCATGTAGTAGCGAGACCTACATTGTAATAGGTCCATTTGATACTGAATCAGAAATGGAAAATTCACTTAGCTACATAAACACTAAATTTTTTCACTTTATGGTTGGCTTAAAGAAAAACACACAAGAAGCGAGGAGGAATGTTTATTCTTTTGCACCAATGCAAGATTTTAGTCAAAGTTGGACAGACGAGAAGTTATATAAGAAATATGGTTTAGATAAAAAAGAGATTGCCTTTATAGAGAGTATGGTAAGGCCGGTGGAATTTGATAATGAATAATATGATGAAAGCAGTCTCAGTGCCTCGAATGACTCATTGTACTTCAGATACCAAAAACAGAGCCTTAACTACTAAATTGTTTGATATATCATTACTAGAGGCTATAGAAGGCAAGGATGAAATATGAGCAAAAAACTATTTCCACCACGTCCCCATTCGACACCCACCATTTACGCTTTTGAAATTTTGGGGGCTAAAAATAGAAAAGGTTTGCTTAAAGTTGGCTTTACAAATCGCAACGCAAAAAAACGTGTTGAGGAACAACTTGGAACCACAGGATTAGAGTACAAAATAGTTTTAGAAGAATCTGCAATGCGAAGTGATGGTAGTGGTTTTTCCGACCACGATGTGCATAAACAACTGAAATTAGATGGATTTATAAATACAGATGGTGAATGGTTTAGGTGTAAAGTATTTGATGTAAAATCAGCAATAGTTGCCATTAGAGATGGTGAGTACAAAAATAGGTATCGTAGCTTTGATTTCAAGATGCGTCCTGAGCAGGAGCTCGCTGTAAATAAGGCATATCAATATTTTAGTGGTTTTAAAAAGAACGAAGCCAATAAAACGCCTCACTTTTTGTGGAATGCAAAAATGCGATTTGGCAAAACTTTTGCGGCATATCAATTGGCTATGAAAATGGAATGGCAAAAGGTGCTTGTTCTAACATTTAAACCAGCGGTGCAAAGTGCTTGGGAAGAAGATCTGCAAACGCACATAGATTTTGAAGGGTGGCAATTTATCGCACGCAGTGGCTTAAATTTGGAAGATGCAGATGAGAGTAGACCAATTGTTTGTTTTGGGTCATTTCAAGATTATTTGGGTAAGAACTCTGCTGGTGGAATAAAACCCAAAAACGAATGGGTGCACTGCACAAATTGGGATTGTGTAATTTTTGATGAATATCACTACGGCGCATGGCGAGAAAAATCAAAAGAACTATTCGATAATGAAGAGGATATTCAGAAAGAAACGGATACTATAGCTAAAATAGCATTTAGTGAGAGTGTAAATGAAGCAGAAGAAATTATCCCCATAACAACAGACCATTATTTATATCTCTCTGGCACACCGTTTAGAGCTATAGAATCTGGTGAGTTTATTGAAGAACAAATCTTAAACTGGACATATTCTGATGAGCAAAGATCAAAGGAAGAATGGTCTGGCAATAACAATCCGTATGCTTCTTTACCGCGAATGGTAATGCTTACATATCGTATGCCTGATGATATCAGAAATATCGCAATGGGTGGTGAGTTTAATGAATTTGATTTAAATACATTTTTTAAAGCCAAAGGTGTGGGTGTAAATGCAAAGTTTACTTATGAAGAAGATGTTCAAAAATGGCTAAATTTAATTCGAGGATCACATCTTCCAGCTACAATAGATAATTTGAAATTGGGTGGTGGTAAACCAGCAATGCCATTTTCAGATAGCAGATTGTTAAATATTCTTTCGCATACTTTTTGGTTTTTGCCATCTGTTGCATCGTGTAATGCGATGAAAAATTTAATGAATCAACGACAAAACAATTTTTATCATGATTATGGGATAATAGTATCTGCAGGCAATTCTGCTGGTTTAGGCGTAGAAGCATTACCACCTGTTTATGAAGCAATGAAAGAGCCTCTAAAATCAAAAACTATAACTTTATCTTGTGGTAAACTTACGACAGGTGTTTCGGTAAAGCCATGGTCTGGTATTTTTATGCTTAGAAATTCATCTAGCCCAGAAACTTATTTTCAAGCTGCATTTAGAGTGCAAACTCCTTGGACAATTAAGAATCCCGATGGAAAATCTCCAAATGCTACAGAAATAATCAAAAATGAATGTTATGTATTTGACTTTGCGCCAAATAGAGCATTAAGCCAAATTGCAGAATACAGTCGAAAACTCAATGTAAATCAGTCTAAACCAGAAAAATGCGTGGAAGAGTTTATTAAATTCCTTCCAGTAATTGCGTACGATGGTAGCTCGATGAAAGAAATTGATGCAAGGGGATTATTGGATATTTCCTTGAGTGGAACGACTGCTACTCTTCTTGCAAGAAGGTGGGAAAGTGCTTTGCTTGTGAATGTTGACAATGAAACACTTTCTGTGTTGATGAGTAATGAAAAAGCGATGAAAGCATTGATGAGTATCGAGGGCTTTAGAAAATTAAATAAAGATATTGAAACTATTATCAATAAATCTGAGTCTATTAAAAATACGAAGCAAAAAGCAAATGAAAAAGATTTAACAAAAAAAGAGAAAAAGAGACTTACCGAAGAAGAAAAAGAATACAAGAGTAAGCGAAAACAAATTCAAGAAAAATTGATTAAATTCGCAACAAGAATTCCGATATTTATGTATTTGACCGATTATCGAGAAGTAGTTCTGAAAGATGTTATTTCGAAACTTGAACCTGCTCTCTTCAAAAAAGTTACAGGATTAGAGAAAGAAGACTTCGAATTACTTATTAGTCTTGGACTTTTCAATGATTCGTTAATGAATGATGCTGTTTATAAATTCAAACGATATGAAGACTCAAGTTTGGAATATGTTGGCATTAATACACACTCTGGTGAAGATATTGGGCTTTGGGATACAGTTATTACCAGCCAAGAGCAAAAAGATATGCATTAACAAAAAAATGAATTAGTTATATTTCCATATTTTAATTAGCTCTCTAACCTCCCTATTGATCTTGGTTTGCCGGATGCATTGTTGTTTGGGGCCGAGAAGCATAGGATGGAACATTATTAGTATCTATGCTATCCTACAGAGAATTGTCATTGATATGAGGAGTGTCTGTTATGGGAAGCGGAGTATCAACTACTTGTAGAAAGTGTGGAAAAGAAGAGTCTATTAAACTCGGCATCGGCATGATGTCTATCTCGCTTAGAGATGCAAATTGCTTTGCTGTTGCTCATAGTCAAAGAGCCAAGATTAGCGAGTTGTTGAAATATGAAGGTGAAGTTTCATCAAAACATGAGTACAAATTATTTGAGTGTGCTAGGTGCAACACTCTCCATGGTCGATTTTATGTAAAAGTATTTCATGATGGTGTTGAGGTATACGAAA
>CAZWYK010000061.1:0-6721 GCA_964638205.1 uncultured Candidatus Cloacimonadota bacterium
ATAAACACAACTACAATATGAACCACTCCGTTGGTATGAGCATTGGCATTATTGCATTCATTACCCTTCCATTTATCATTGTGGGAATATTATTCATTATTAGCAATAAACTAAAAAAATAACCCCGCCTCACGACGGGGGTTTTAGTAAAACACCTAATTAAAAATCGTACCTTAGTTTCATATAGAACATATCATTTTCATCAAATTGACCAAAATTACCATCATTTCCTATAAAGATATTTGCTCCAAATAAAACATTAAAACCATCGGTGAAATCATAACTAATTTTGGGGCGTAACAGCATATCATCATTATTTATGCCGTAATACCCAAAAATATCAAATTGTAATGTCTCGCGTAAAAATGTTTTCGAAGCAAGAAAAGTAGTTGTACTTTGAAATTCATCATTTCTAAAATTCTCTCCATAATCCAAAATATACTCTTGGATAAATTGGAAACTGACATTCACACCAAACCAATTGTGATCGTATCCCACCAAATAATGAACATAATCTCTCTCTTTAATGCCATTAACCGAAAAATCTTCTACTGAGAATTTTTTGTCAAAATAGTAAGCACCTTCACCCCGAATTACCGCACCCAAGATAGATTTACCAAAACTTGCTCCCACCAGCGGAAGACGATGATGTTCCGGCTGAATCTGCAAAGTTGAATCAGGTTGCTGATATATGGGCATCGTGGGATTATCATCCCACATATAAGCCGTCATTAACTCAAAATCAATTGCACTACTTAGATATGAATATTTCAAAGCAATTTCACTATTTTCAAGATTATCATCCACTTCCGCATTTGCGACAGGCATTGGAAATTCTGGCATATTAGGAAACCAAATTGAACTTTCGTCAGGAGTAATTGTCGGTTGAAAAATTGGAATCCACACTGCTTCGAGAGTTGAATTTCCAATATAATAATCCAATTTTACAGCATTTACGCCAATACGAATTTCATCAAACTCTGGTAAAATAAATTCAGAAATATCACGCGGGGAGATAATATCTGTGATGAAAACCCCGTCTGCTTTTCCCCAAATTACTTGTTGTTTTCCTACGCGTAAATCAAAATCATCAAAGTAAATATCAAAATACGCCTGCCGCAAATTTAGTTCTAAATTTTCATTCAGACCATCATAATCAAAAACAGGATTTACAAAAAAAGAGGCATTATTTTTTCCATAATTCAATTTCCAATCAAAGGTATTTTGCAAAACTGAATATTCACCATTTTGCTCTGTTAACGCACCTAAATATGTGCGGACAAATCCGCGCTGTTCCAGCTGTGCGTTCAACATAAAAGCAAAGGTTAGAATTGTGATTGTAATAATTATTTTTTTCATTTTTTAAATTCCTCGTTTCATCATTCGTTCGGTAAATTTATTGTCAGAAATTCCGCTATCTACTTTCACATTATCCAATTTCATCATTGTTTTATGGTCTTTTTGGACATTGTGCATTTCGGAAAAAGTAATCACAATATAATCTTTAATTATCTCAGAATTTATCACCGACAGAATTTTCAGCAAATCCTCATCTTCATCATAAAACTCTTTTTTCTTGCCAATCCATTTATCTTTCACAATCCAGCTAATCGTTTTGGAATACATATATTCCTCTTCTTTGGGAACACTCTGCACCACAAAACACATCTCACCATCAAATTCTTCTTCACGCAAAATTGTATGTGAATCTGCATTTGGTTGGCGATCACCCAAATCATCATAAGTGAAATCTGAGCCCATAAAATAGTCACTTTTACTATCCGATGAAATTCGTTTAACTCGTTTTAGAGCAGGCAGATAAATCCATTGATCATCATTTTTACCATCTGCTTCGTAACTCCAATTCATAAAAGATGTATTGTGAACATCCGCCGGTGAAACGAAAAACATAATTTTCTTCTCCATCTTACCGAAGTCCTTTACAAATTGTTTGATTTTCCGTACTCTTTCTGCCCCGCGTGAATTTACCAAAGTCATTGTTAAATCTGCTGTTTGGTCATTTCCTGTAGGACGATTATAGACGTTTTCAATAATCTTTAGGCCCGTAATTTCCTGAGCAAAAAGTGCGGTTCCCATTACTAACAATACGAGTAACATTAGTGTTATTTTTTTCATTTTTTCTCCTTCTTAGAAAACTTTTTTTTAATTATTTTACTTATTTCATCAATTTGTGCATCATTGATTTTTCCAGAAAATTGGTGTAATATCTGATTTTCATCATTTAAAATTAGCACATTTGCACAATCATCCACCAAATTCCAATGTTTCACCAAAACTTTTTGATAATCTAAAACATAAGAAATTGTCTTAGATTTTTCAGCCATCTTTTTTATCATTTTTTTAATGAGAAAAGTTGGCTTCATTGTTGCTTTTGTATTCACGATGTAGGTAATCGTGAAATCATCGTTTTGCTCTTTCCTAACCTCTAACGCAGAAATTAAATTTTTCACATCTGCTCTTTTATCTGGATCTACATAGAAAATCACATTTGTATTTCCAATTAAAAAATCGCTTTTCCAAATACTACCATCTGCATAACCACCACTTTGATTATCTAATTGAAGCGGTTTTAATTGAGCTAAATCTGCATTTAACGATACAATTAAAATTATCACAATTACAAAAATTAACCTAATTTTCATTTTGTTTCCCAATTGCCATCAATTTATTAATTGCCAAGCCCATTATTGTGATGAACACAACCGTTAAGCTCAATCTAACGAGCATAAATTTAGCACCCAAAAACTGTAATTCCACCAATTCTTGCGGAATTTTTACGCAAGCCCAAGCGGAAAGAAAGATAACAATATTTGTATAACTTGCTTCTTTTTTACGCAATGCTTGAGCAATAGGAAAAGCTATAAAAATGGGACCTGTGGGAATTGCACCCAGAAAAAAAGCAATCAAAATACCTTTAAAACCAGAATTTTCGCCAAGGTGATTCATAATAAATTCCTTTGAAACCCAAACATTAAATAATCCCATGAGAATAAGAATAGCTGGAAATATTAGTACCATTTGTTTGAAATAATCAAAAGATGTTTGACGAATCAATGCTGATTTTTCTGGAATTAATATTGAAATAAGAACGGTTGCCAAAACAACTAAGCCGAGTAGCATAAAACCTTTTTTACTGTTTTTCTGATTTTTCTGCATCATATTGTTTTTCATAATATCACTCCCATCAAAACTGCAATAATTAGAGCGATAACGAAGCTAATCGCATTTCGATAGATGGCAAATTTCTTTCCCATTGTTTTTATCTCCAAAGGTAAGGTTACAATTCCTATCATTGTAAGTGTGGTAATAAATGTGGCTACTGAACTAATTGAAGCACCTTTATCCATAAATGAACCTGCCAACGGAAATGCTAATAATGCTGGCAGATGTGCGATACTCCCAAATATGGCAATCGTGATAAAGCCCAAAATACCACCTTCTTGACCAAATAAAAGAGCAATTTTATCGGCAACAATTCCGTACATAACTCCGATTAATAAAATTACAGATAGAATAGCGGGAGAAATTTTTACCAATGTTTTCATGGCAATCTGTAATGCTTTCTTTGTTTTCATTTTATCTTTGCGGAATGAAATTATTAAAGAAATAATTACCAATCCGTTTATTAAAATTAATGTTTTCATTTTTTCTCCTTCTTACCAAAAAATAAATTTGTTTTGTAAAGCAACAAATACATAATCGTTACCGTTCCTAAAAAACTGGTAAACATATTTAGTGAAACTAAAGCACCAAGACTTCTGTTGGGAGGAAATACAGAAGCTAACAAAACCAAAAATCCAGCAATTACAACGGCTGCATTAAAGATAATTGCTCGTCCCGAATGGTGCATTGTTCCTTGCATCGTTTTTTGCTTATCGCCTGTTTCTATAGCGTAAATCTTGTAGCGTTCAATAAAATGAACCGCATAATCAATTCCAATTCCGATGGCAATGCTAGAGATGAGAGCAGTTGTTGTGCTAAGTGGAATGTTCAAAAGCCCCATCGTTCCAAAACCAATAATGGCGGTAATCACAATTGGCACAGAACCAATAATGCCAGCCCAAAAACTTTTGAACATCAAAGTTAACAAAATAATAATAATGAACAATGACATTATTAAACTTTTGATTTGTCCTTCCAAAATAAGATCTGTAAAAACAAGTGCTTTGTAACCAGAACCAGCATATTTTACGCTAATACCAAGTTTTTCAAAATCATCTTTAAACTCATCTACAAGCACAATTGCACTTTTGATAGCTTTAGAGTTATCACTTTTCAATTGAATGGTAACATTGGCAATTTTATAGTCATAATCTACCACTTTCCAAGGATTTTCTGGATTACCACTCATCTCATAAAGTAATAAGTATTGTGCATTTAATTCTTGTGAATTAGGAATAGTATTAAACTCTTCGTTATCTGCATTCATCACTTTATTCATTCGTTTCAGATAGTCTGCCAATGAAAAAGTATTACCCACAATTTCTAAATCTGCGTCAATTTTCTGTTGCATTTCATCAATTAATTTAAGAGCTTCTGGAGATTTCATCACACTATTTTTATCTGCTTCCAAAATGATGTTCAATTTACTCGTTCCACCAAAATGGTCATTAATAAATTTGTCGGTGAGAACTATGTCACTATTCTTTTCAAATTTTTCCAAAAAACTAGAATTTATCCAAACTTTTGTCATTCCAAAAAGTGAAATTGCCACGATAGCAATCGTGAGAAATAGCGTAAGTGCTTTGTATTTGATGACACCATTAGCAAATTTGAAAGCAAATGAACCTGATTGATTTTTAGTTTTATGATTTTGGGGCTTTCTTTTGGTATAGCCGAATACCAAAACCCCAGCTGGAATGAGTAAAAGAGAGAATAACATCGCTGCTGTTACGCCAAACGCAGTAAACATTCCAAAATATTTAATCGGGAAAACTTCCGAAGTTAACAATGAGAAAAAACCCACCGAAGTCGTTACAGAAGTCATCACAACCGGTTTCCACATTCCTTTCAACATATCATTGACAGCCTCTTTGCGAGTAGCATTTGGATTTGCTCGCAAAAATAGATCTAAGTGGCTATAAAGATGAATTCCGTCTGCAACTCCAATCGCAATCAACATTACGGGTAACATCGTAGAAACTGCGTAAACCGGAATTTTGAATGCAGCCATCAATCCAAACGCCCAAATAACACTAAAAAGAACAACTAACAAGGTAAAAATCGTATTTTTAACACTTCGCAATACAAATAGCAAAATGAGCACAATCACAAGCATCACAATTGGTACCATTTTTTTCATATCACGTGGACCTAAGAATGCCATAGTTCCTTCTACAATTGGACTTCCCGCAACATAAAGTTTTTCCGGTCCCTCAAATGATTTTACTAATTCAAGTATTTTATGATAAAATTTTTGACTGAAAACATCGTCCTCAATTTCGGCAATAATTACAGTTACAGTTTCATCTTCCGAGACTAATCTACCAAAAACCATCTCATTATTTCTTACTTTCTGAGCTAATTCTTGTAAATCTTCTGCAGATTTTGGAACTTTTTTGAAAAATGCTTTCACATCCATTCCATCTTCTGTTCCAATAATATTATCAGCAGTATAAAGTGAAGTTACATCAGATTTTTCAATCTCTTTCATTTTGCCAAGTTTTCTAGTTAAATCCTTGATTTTATGCAGTGTAGAAGTCTGATAAATTCCATGTTGATTTTCAACCGCAATGATAATCCCATCTTTCATCGTAAAAATTTCTTCCATTTTATCACTATAAATAAAAGCAGGATGATTTTGAGGCATATATTTATCTAAATCTGTCTCCATCTCCGTATTTTGTTTCATTACTCTGAAAAACATGACTGTGATAATAAAAATTACCAGCAACACTATTTTAGGTGATTTAAGTAGTTTCTTTAAAACTTTCTCCATTTCCATTCTCCTTTTTTGTTAGTATTCACTAACTTTGTATTTTTAAAAAAATTATTTCATTATTTTATTTAAATCTTCGCAAAGTAATTTTCCTTCTGCCTCTATATCAAAAATCATGCCAGACATACTCCACTGAATTATCATGAAACGCATCGACCCGATAATGATGCGAGTTAAGTTTTTTGCGGTTATTGCCGTATTTATTTGGTTATTTTCTTGTGCTTGCTGAATTATGTTTTGCATTAGCCTTTGCGAATTATTCATCATCAACAATAGCGAATCCTTCAGTGTTTCATCATTCTGAAAGTTGGATTCTGCAAAAATTATTTTAGCAAGATTTTGTTTTTGATTTAAGATTTCATAGTGCTTTAAGATAAAATTATTTATTCTGTCGCTTGCCTTACCTTCTTTTTTTAGTTCAAGTATCGAAGGTTGCATTGTTAATTGGAAGTATTTCAAAATGCTCTTCATAATTGCTAATTTATTTTCAAAATGGCGGTACAAAGCAGGTTCAGTGATACCAATCTGCAATGCTAAATTCTTCGTAGTAAGATTTTGAATACCTTTATCCGCAACTAAACTAATCGCCGTTTCGATGATCTGTTGCTGTCTTTCTGTAAACATTTACTATCCTCCTTCTCTTTCAAGTTAGCAAACACTAACTAAAAAAATAAGCGTAGTTTATTTTGTCAATTTTTTTTATGGAATAAAAAATTATTGACACGCAAAGAAAGATTATTTCTTTTGGTGGTGAGGTAAGGG
>CAZWYK010000062.1:0-6487 GCA_964638205.1 uncultured Candidatus Cloacimonadota bacterium
AATCGAATCAACAAAACTTGGGCAATCTATGTTTTGCGAATAAATTTCAATAAACGCATTATATAAGTCAATCGCTTGCATCGGCGCATTATATTTTAATTTTAAGTCAATCGCAGCTAAAATAATTTCTTTACCGTACTCATCACTTACAAAACTAGAAAATATTTCCTTTGCTTTTTTAGCGGCAACAGATTTTTCTACAAAATTTTCATCGTATTCACTCAAGCTGAATGCCATATTCTCGATTGCATCAGCCTCAAAAAACATCTTTTCCGTTGTTTTGAGGGAATCACGGCTGATAACTTCCAAAATTTCGGTAAAATCATCGATTGCATCAATAAATTTTCCACTCGTAAAATTCGTCCAACCTCTTTGAAATAATCCAAAATGTTGCAAATCATCGCCATTTTTTCTGGCAACTGTATCAAAATATTTTAATGCTATCGGATACAATTCCTGTGGGTTTCGTGCATCTAATGCCAATTCAAAATAGATAGCACCTAATCGATAAATTGCTTCGGTATGATATTCTGAATATGGAAATTCTGTTTCAATTTTCTGGTAAGATTCAATGGCGACTTTTGCCTTTTCAGCCGAAATTCGTAATGAATCAGGCCAATTTACTACCAAATCTATATTTTGATATCGCAAATTTTGAAGACTATCCTTCTCTGCTTCAAAGGTAAAATAGCCAATGTTGTATAGGACTGCATCTTGATAGATAAATTCGGGATCAAGTTCTAAAACTTTTTGATAATAATTTGCTGTTTTTCGCAAAGAAGCCGCATCTATTTCAGTACTCATTTCGGCTAAGTTAAAATAAAGTCCTGCAATTCCGGGTGATTCCGGATTTTGTTCGATAAACTTGAGTGTCTGTTCATAAACTTTGCGTTTGTATGCCATTTTTTGACTGAATTTTTCATCAAGTTCATTATTTTGGGTAAATAATAAATTGAAAGAAATTAACAATAAAAATATAAATTTTATTCTATTCATCTTGCTTAAGATCCTCTCTCAATTTTTCAAATTCAGCATCAATTTTTTGCGTTTGTTTGAAGAGTGCATCCAAAAGTGTACGCGTTCCTTCTTGATTTTCACGACCAATATATTTTTTCATAGAATCAATTGATTGTTGATATGATATTTTAATTTCAGCAAATTCATCAAAAAGTATTTTGCGCTTTTTACTCAATTTTTGGGCAATTTTTTTATTAAGATTATTTAAAATATCTTCGCGTAGAGCCAATAATTCATTTTTATTTTGTTCAATATTCTCGGCTTCCGCTTTTATTGAAGCCAATGCTTCATCACTAATTTGCGGGTTAAATTTATAATTTGCAATCAAGTCGAGAGACACAATATTGCCCTCAATCAGTCTTTGAGATTTTTTAATAAAAATCAGCATATTTGAAAGTTCGTTCATCCTTGCTGTTTGCTCAATTTTATTCCACATTTCTAGCAATGAATTTTCGTAAATACGTTCAACCGCTAAAGCTTTGGCAATTTCATAATCTGTCGTAGAAATATTTTTTGCATTTGCCAGATACTTCATCATCTGGAGCAAAACAAGTGATGCTTCTTCTTTAGCAATTGCATCATCTACAATCGGCAATAATTCTCTATTTTGGGTAGTTTCACGAAATTGAATTACTGCATCAATTTCGGCAATTGTTTCACAGTAATGCAGATATTCCGTCTCCAACTCTCGCAGGGTTGTTACCGTTGATGAATCCAGTTTTGCATAATAGTTTTCGATAAATAAATTCGTGTTTTGAAGGTATTTTTCAATTTCTAAAATTTCAGTTTTTAACTCTATATTTTCTGAATCTGCAACTACTTGCTTTTGCAAATCATTATATGTAGCCAATAAATCATACTTTGAAGTAAGTGTCTCCAAAAACTCATTATTTGGCAAAATAACATCCTCAAGATGCTGTTCTGCATTGTCAAGATTGCCCAATTCCTGTTCAATCACTGCAATCAGGAATTTTGCTGGTGCAAAATATTTTGTCTTTTGTGAAACTGCCACAATTCGTCGTAAATATGTGAGCGAATTTTCATATTTTCCCACGTTTTTGTATTGAGTAGCAATTTCATATAACACACCATCATCAACTTTTTCTTGGTGCATTTGATAAAATTTTTCATAATACGCGAGTGATTTATCGAATTCATCTTGTTCGGCAAAAAGACGTGCCAACGATAGTAACACAAAATAATAGTGCGGTGGCTGATTTTTTTGATAGCTATTTTCTAAAATTTGAAATTCAAGAATTGCTGGTTTTACACCATTAGAAAAATAAGAAATTAATGCTAACATCGATTTAGCACGAAAGCTAAAATCTTCCGAATTTAATAAAATTTGAAACATCGATTTGGCATCTGCGATGTTACCAATATTATAATTACAGTGCGCGAAACGATATTTTTGCAAATCCGTTTTTTCTTCATCAAACTGATTATAAATCCCGATAAATTTCCAATCTAATTCGTAAAAAAAATAAACATTTTCCAATTCTAATATGGCAAAATTTCGCTTTTCAGAATCTGGAAATTGCGTTAACAATTTTTCCAATAGATTTACAGCTAAATTATCATCACCTTTAAATAAAGCTATTTTTGCATCGTAATACAAAAATAAGTCTGCCAAAAAATGTATTTCGCCAAAAATAAATTTCAGTTCATTTAATTTAGACACTGCAGAATTTATCTTACCTTCTTCCAAAAAATAATCAATTATTTTGACTTGTTTAAGAAATAGCTTTCTTACTTTTTTTATCTTATCTTTTTCGATAAGCAAAAGTATCTCATTTTTCTGTTCGAGTAATTCAGCATAAATTTTTGCTTCTCGTTTTTGTTCTATCAAAATACGAATTTCTGTATTTAATTGACGAATTAAGACACTATTCTCGGTTTGTGCAAAAAATACAAATGCGGTCAAAAAAATGATCGCCGTAAAAATCTTTTTCATCTTAATCTTCGAGAAGTTTACGGAGTTCTTCCAGCTCTTTTTCAGATTGTATTCTTTGTTCTTGAATTTGTCTGAGCTCATCTAAAAGCAATTGATCAGAGGGGTCGGTTGACGGAATAATATTAAAATTTGTGTTTTGGTGCCTATCTTTTTCTTGTTTAGAAAAATAATCTACTCTGTATTTAAAATTCAGAAAGAAAGTAAAACCCGTATTCGTATCCCACATTAAAATTTCCTCAAAATTAACCACACCAACTTTTACAGCAAACTTATTCCATTCATAAATGCCAGATGCATTAAGATTTGCACCACGAAATTCACTGGTCAATGTTATATTGTCATTTACAGGAATAGAAAGAGCACCAAAAAAACCAAAAAAATATTTATCTGCTGGAGAAAAAGAATGAAATCCTGCTCTTTGTCCATTTCCAAAATGAACTGTAGGCTGGATTGTATTTACAATTGGTAGGGTCACAATAAAAGATTTACTTAAAACAAAATAGGGTGCCCAGTTCGCTGATGCTTTCGAATCAATTAATTTTTTAATTGCACCATCAATACCATTCATTCCAACGGCAATTGCTGGCAACTTATCTGTTTCACTAAACATAGAATATTTTGCATTAATACAGATTACTTCGTCGTTGTATTCTGGTTGAATATTTTCGTCTGGGTCAGTATAAAGCGAATCAGGGAAATACCCTTCAATTTCATAGTCTCTTCCACGGACAAAAAGAGTAAATTCATATTTATTATTTATGCCATATTTTAATGCAAAGATGTGATTCAAATACCCCCCACCGTGCTTCACTCCAAAATAATTCATATTATCAAATTCTACTATTTTTGCTGTTGGGACATACGCAGTCGGTATTTCCACCGTGTATCTTTCGGTAAAGCCCAATTGGACATAAGCTGCAAACAATAATCCCGCTACACTCAACAAGGTTACCAATATCAAAACTTTCTTCATAAAATCCTCCTTACTCAAAAAAACTTTTATTCATTGACCACTATCAAGTCAAGTTTTTTTTGTATTTTATGAAAAATAGTGAAAATGCACATTTAGGAATGGTTGGAGAAGGCTTAGCAACAAGTTTTCTTAAACAAAATGGATATAACATCTTAATGCAAAATTTTCATTCTGCTTACGGTGAGATTGACATTGTAGCAATTGATGAATATACGCTTGTTTTTGTCGAGGTGAAAACACGAAAATCAAATCTCGAAAAAGCATTGAGTAGCATTTCAAACGCTAAACAGAAAAAAATAATCAAGACCGCTTACTATTTTTTACAACAACACCCTGAATTTGAAGATTATCCAACCAGATTTGATGCAGTTGCAATTATTCAAAAAAAAGATAACCACTTCAAAATAAATCATTTAAAAAATGCATTTTACCCAGAATTTTAGAAAATTCAAAAAAACATTAAAATATTTTGACACATATTGCTAGTCAAAAAATAGTAGCAGGTAGAATTTTAGAGAAAGAGGTAAATTAATGTCATTTGTCCACCTTCACAACCATACACAATACAGTATGCTGGATGGTGCTTGTCGTGTCGATAAAATAATCGCGATGGCTAAAAAATATGAGATGCCGGCAGTCGCCATCACAGATCACGGAAATATGTTCGGTGCTATTGATTTTTACATGAAAGCAAAAAAAGAGGGAATAAAACCTATCATAGGCATTGAAACTTACATTATTAGCAAAGAGTTTGATGACCCATCTGCAAAAAAAGAGATTCGGCATCATTTGGTGCTTTTGGCAAAAAATCTGCAAGGGTACAAAAATTTAATTAAACTTTCATCTATTGGTTTTTTGGAAGGATTTTATTATAAACCGCGCATCAACAAACGGCTTTTAGAAAAACATTCGGAAGGAATCATTTGCCTTTCTGCTTGCCTTCAAGGCGAAATCCCATTTCACCTTTTGAGTGATAATTATGAAAAAGCAAAAGAAGTAGCACTCTTTTACAAAAATCTTTTTGGTGACGATTTTTACCTTGAAATTCAAGATCATAACCTCGAGGACGAAAAATATGTAGCACCAAAATTAATTCAATTAGCAAAAAATTTAGACATAAAAATGGTAGTTACAAACGATTCACATTACATTCAAAAAGAAGATGCCGACGCTCACGATGTTTTGCTATGCATTCAAACTGGAAAATCACTTTCCGACCCAGAACGAATGAAATACAATACAAATCAACTTTATTTCAAATCAGAAACTGAAATGCGTACCCTTTTCCCACAAATTCCAAAAGCATATGACAACACCATTGAAGTTGCAAATAAAATAGATTTAGAGTTAGATTACAACGAGTTCCTTTTCCCTAAAATTGATATTCCAGCTGATTTTTCATCATCGGCAGATTACATAAAATATCTCTGTTTAGAAGCTGCAAAAAATAAATATACCGATTTCACAGATGAAGTTAAAAATCGCATTGAATACGAACTTTCCGTCATTCACAAAATGGGATATGATGAATATTTTCTCATCGTAAAAGATTTTATTGATGCAGCACGCGAAATGGATATTCCAGTTGGGCCGGGTCGTGGCTCGGCGGTTGGCAGCATAGTCTCTTATCTTTTGGGAATCACGCAAATTGAACCGCTAAAATATGGCTTGTTTTTTGAACGATTTTTAAATCCAGACAGAGTTGGAATGCCAGATATTGACATTGATTTTTGTGCAGAAGGAAGGGAAAAAATTATCGATTATGTGGTAAAAAAATATGGCCGAAATTGTGTTGCTCAAATTATCACTTTTGGTAAATTGGGTGCAAAGTCTGTCATCAAAGATGTAGCGCGGGCCTTAGATGTTACTGCATCTGTCGCAAATGAAATCACCAAAACAATTCCATCATCACCCAAAATAACTCTCGCATCTGCCCTCAAAGAATCACCAGATTTTACAGAAAAAATGAAAGAAAATGAAGTTAATGTCGCCATTTTAAAGTACGCAAAAGTTTTGGAGGGATTGATTCGGCATTCCGGTGTGCACGCAGCTGGCGTAGTGATTGGGCCTGGAAATCTAAACAATTTTGTACCCTTGGCTACAGGTAATCAAAAAAATGGAGAAAATTCAGTTTTAGTACAATTCGAGGGTAAATGGCTCGATGATTTAAAGATGCTAAAAATGGATTTTTTAGGTTTAAAAACTTTGACGCTCATCAAAAAAGCAGTTGCACTCATCAAAAAATCACGAAATATTGATATTGATATTGAAAATGTTGACATTAATGATGCAAAAACTTATGATTTGCTTTCAAAAGGGCAAACTGACGGAATTTTCCAATTTGAATCTGCTGGAATGAAAAAACATTTGAGCAGTTTGAAACCAAATATATTTGAAGATTTAATCGCTATGGTGGCGCTTTACCGCCCTGGGCCAATGCAATTTATAGAATCATTTATCAATCGAAAACACGGTAAAGAAAAAATCGAATACCTGCACTCTCTTACCACAAATGCACTCGAAGAAACTTACGGCGTCACAGT
>CAZWYK010000062.1:6497-6710 GCA_964638205.1 uncultured Candidatus Cloacimonadota bacterium
AGGAACAAGTAATGCAAATTGCGAGAGATATGGGGGGATTAACAGGTGCAGAAGCCGATACTTTAAGAAAAGCAATTGGTAAAAAAAATCTAAAAACGATGGAAAAGTTAAAAGTGAAATTCGTCGAAGGTGCTACTAAAAATGGAGTAAAAGCACACATTATCGAAAAAATATGGACAGATTGGAAAGATTTTGCCAACTACGCTTTCAATA
>CAZWYK010000063.1:0-6690 GCA_964638205.1 uncultured Candidatus Cloacimonadota bacterium
CAACATGGCAGACAACCGCGCCTGTTTACACCCCAAAAATAGTGGCAGCAAGAATGATTTCTCAATATGCATTACGCGTTACTTTCGATGCACAATTGGGTGCCGATGCGACAAACATAAGCTGTCATTTCGTCACACCAACGATAGGAAATCCTATATCTGTAAATATTATAGAAAATAATTTTACGTTAATTTTACGTTTTAATCATTTTTTCTCGGCGGAAAATTACACACTATATTGTGATGGTCTTTCGGGTGCAACTGGCATAATCATTCAGGACTCTATTTCATTTAAATATATAGCAGACACATTTGCTCCTGAAATAATTTCTTCCGAAACTTTGGATAAACAAACCCTACACCTTGTTTTTTCTGAAAAAATGAAAGCTGACCTAGCTGAAAATATAGCAAACTACACCATGATTCCACCAATTATTGATAGTGAAAATGAGATTCAATCAATTGAAACCTCTCTCGATTCTATCGAAGTTTTTATAACTTTAAAAAATAACATGCAACATGTAAACCAACAATATTTTTTGAAAATTAGCAATATTGAAGATGCAAACAGCAATAAAATTTCTAATTTTGGAAATAAATGTCATTTCGGCTTGACAAATTTTAATTTAAACAATCTTATTGTCTATCCAAATCCCATTGACTTTTCCAAAAGTAAATGGAGAAAGATGAATTTCATCAACCTTCCGCTTGGAATGTCTGGTAAAATATTCATTTATGATTTGGCGGGAAATTTAATCTTTTCTGACGAAATTAAAGAGCTTTCAAAAGAAAACCAATTTTATAGTTGGAATTGTAAAAATAATTTTGGTTTGCAAATATCGTCGGGAATTTATTTTTATATTTTAAAAATGGGTGAACAATCCCAAAAGGGAAAGTTCATAATAATAAATTAGGAGAAAACGATGTTATCGTTAGACTGGAAAGATAGATTAAAAAAAGATACAGTCGATTTTTTCGAACGAAAATTACCGCGTGGCGATTATGATATCGACATAATTTACAACGCTTACCCGGAGAGAATAAATGGTCATGTTCCGCACGCAGTCATCACTTTTGTGGGGAAAATTATTGCCTCAAAAATTCAGAAAAAAGCAGATCAATATGTGGATTTTATTGATTATTTAATCACCCAAAAAGGTGAAAATGGTAGCATTGTTTTTGCTTACATTTTAAATAAGGCAATTAAAAATAATCCGCTCTTTTTCCTGCCATACACAGAAAAAATAATTTTTGGATTGAAAGAACAAAAAACCTGTAATTTGATTATAAGTAAAGTTTTCTATCCGCTTTTTACAAAAAATCCAGAACAATATTTGGACACAATTATAGGTTGGTTAAAAAAGGATGATGAAATTTTAACTGAAAGTGTTGATAATCTTTTGAAAAAATTCATAAAAAGTCGTCCTGATATGATTAAACAAATTTTCGAAAAATTAGAAAATCTGTGGCTTTACGCTTCACCACAAATTTCAAAATTAAATGTGCATTTCCTCAAAAAAACCTACGATGTTGACCGTGATTTTTATCATTCTATTTTTACGAATTATAAAAATACGAGAAATCCTACTTTCGCACATATTTTGTGTGATGCTATCGTTTGTTATTCCGACGAAATTCAACTAATGGCGGATAATTGGTCACGAAGTGGAAATATTAAATTAAAAAAAATTGGGCAGCATGGTCAAAAAATTCTCAAAAAACAAAAAAGGAAATGATATGGCAAATTATATCACTAAAGAGGGAATGTTGCAACTCAAAAACAAAATGCAACTATTGATTGCGGAACGTCCCTCAATCATAAAGCAAGTTGTAACTGCCCGCGAAATGGGTGATTTGAGCGAAAACGCAGAATATCACGCCGCCCGAGAACGACAACGCAATCTCGAAAATGATTATAACCGTCTCAAAAGTCGTATCGAAAAATTACAGGTTTTAGATATTTCGAAAATAGCGAAAGATACAGTTCGATTTGGTGCAAGGGTTACAGTAGAAGAGTTAGCAACGGGAAAAATAAAAAAACTATTTTTGGTGGGAATTGATGAAATTTACGAAACAAAAGATGACTACGAACGCACATCCGTTCTATCACCAATTGGCAAAGCAATGATTGGCAAAAAAGTTGGTAACGATTACATCGTGAAAGCTCCCGTAGGAGATAAACATTTTAAAATTTTAGAAATTATTTAAGGGGAAAATTATGACAAAATTTCGTGATTTAGAAAAAAAGTTGACTTATTCTCGTAAAAATTTTTGGAACGAAGCCTCCAAAAAAGAACAAAAAAAAGCGTTTGATTTTTCGAAAGGTTATAAATCTTTTTTAGATGAAGCAAAAACTGAACGAGAATCAATTAAGTTTTTTGAAAAAAAATTGAAGAAATTAGGGTTTACTGATTTCAAAAACAATAACGTTTACCGTATCTCACGCAATAAAAACGCTGCTATCGCTGTCATCGGTAAAAAACCCATTGCTGATGGGGTAAATTTAATTGTTTCACACATAGACGCCCCCCGTGTTGATTTAAAACAAAACCCGCTTCACGAAGATAGTACCACCAAATTTGGCATTATGAAAACACACTATTACGGTGGTATCAAAAAATATCAATGGGTATCCACACCATTGGCATTGCACGGTGTTTTCGTCAAACAAAATGGGGAAGTTGTCGATGTTTCCATTGGTGAAGATGAAAATGACCCTGTTTTTGTGATGCCTGACTTATTACCACATTTAGCGAGAAAAGCTCAGTATACGCAAAAAATTGGAGACGCTATCAACGCTGGCAAAATGAACCTCGTTTTCAATTCCATTCCATTCAAAAGTGATGATGAAATTAAAAATGCGATTAAATTAAATGCACTTCATCTTTTGAATGAAAAATACGGCATTATTGAATCAGATTTTTTAAGCGCAGAACTGGAGCTCGTTCCAGCTGGAAAGGCACGTGATGTTGGCATCGACAGAAGTTTCGTTTTAGGATATGGGCAAGATGATAGAATTTGTGCATACACTTCAGCGGAAGCAATTTTTAATATGAAAGATAGCGAAAAAACAGCAATTGTCTATCTCGCCGATAAAGAAGAGGTTGGAAGCGACGGAAATACTGGTGCAAAATCTATTTTCATTGTGGATTTTATTGCAGACTTGCTTCACCATAATGGCGAAAAATCTGACAGTAAAACACTGCGTAAAACCCTAATTAAAAGCCAAATTTTGTCGGCAGACGTAAATGCTGGTATCAATCCAAACTACCCTGATGTTCATGAGAAAGAAAATGCGGTTCATCTCGGCTTTGGTGTAAGCGTAACTAAATTTACTGGCTCTGGCGGAAAAGGTGGCTCAAATGATGCAAATGCAGAATTTAACGCTAAGATAATTTCCCTTTTTAATACAGAAAAAGTCAATTGGCAAATTGGCGCATTAGGTAAGGTTGATGAGGGCGGTGGCGGTACAATCGCCAAATTTATGGCAGAATATGGTGCGGAAGTCATAGATTGCGGACCAGGTTTATTAGGAATGCATTCGCTTTATGAACTTGCTAGTAAAGCAGATATCTACTCTTCGTACAAAGCATATAAAGCATTTTTTGAAAAAGGCTAAAGGAGTTTCTTTTGTATAAATATCTCATTTTTTTAGGGCTGATTATATTCGGTTGTGCAGAAATAAAACCATCTGCTCATATGGCTGCTGAGCAAAAAATGCAAATCGCAGACGATTTTTTTCAAAAAGAAAAATACCATAAAGCGGCACCATTTTACAGTGATTTAGTTTTTGAACGAAATTCTATTTTCACTGCGGAAGCACAAATTAAATTGGCAAATTGTTATTTTTTACAAAATAAATTTATGGAAGCAAGATTCGAATACGATGAATTGATGCGGCTTTTCCCAGATAGTGAATATGCGGAATACGCACAATTTCAAGTTGGGGTTTGCTACTTTAATGAAGCCCAACCTGCCCAATATACCCAAGAAGAGACAAAAATGTCAATTGCTATTTTTGATTCTTTTTTTGAAAAATTTCCGTACAGTGAACACACCAAAGATGCAATTAGTTACGTTCGTAAATGCCAATATCGACTTCTTGAAAAACAATATTACACCGGCTACATCTATTTCAAGTTGTTCGATTACAGCTCTGCTCTAATGTATTTTAATGAAATTATTGAACTTGGAAATAAAGACAACATTGACAAAATGTCGCGTTATTATAAAATTTTAATCTTCCAAAAAAGAGGAGAAGCTGTTACTCAAATGATTAAATCTTTTCTTGAAAAATACCCAAAGAGTAAAGAAGCTGGAAAAATCATTAAAAAAATAAAATGAATATCGGACTTTTCGGCGGTTCATTTAATCCCATTCACAATGGACATCTTGCCGTTGCAAAATCTGTTTTCAAAAAGATAGATTTAGATCAAATATGGTTTATACCCTGCGGAAACCATCCCCTAAAAGACAATGAAAAATTACTCTCTTTTTCCAAAAGAGTTCTGTTAATCGAAAAATCCATAGCTATATATCCACATTTTAAAATTTCCCATTTAGATGCCGATTCAGAAATCCCCAATTTTACAGATGAAATGATTATAAAAGCAAGAAAAAAATACCATGAGAATAAGTTTTTCCTCATCGTTGGTTATGATATTCTACCGGAATTTTCAAAATGGCATAATTTTAAATGGCTTGGTAAAAATGTACACTTTATCATCGTTAATAGACTAAATCACCAAAATTATAAACCAACAGAAATCAAGCATTTTACCATCATAGATATGAAGCCTGTCGATATTTCTTCTACTCAAATTAGAAATCTTATCAAAAATAATGAGGATATTTCTCATTTAATTCCACCTAATATTTGCAAACTAACCCAACAATTTTATCCTCAAAAGGAGAAAAAATGATTTTTGAAAAAATTAAAAATTTAATGATTTCAGATTCACCATTTATTGTTAAAATTGGTTATTCTCTCGCTGTTATCACATTTTTCTTACTACTTCGTTTCATTATTTCAAAAATAATAGACAAAGGTACAAATAACCACAAAAATCGCTATCTTTGGCATAAAGTTTCAAAATATTTTACTTTTCTTCTAGCTATTATTTTAGTGGGTCGAATTTGGACGAATGGCGTACAAACAATTGCCACCTATTTTGGGCTTCTTTCCGCCGGTATTGCCATCGCACTACGCGATGTCATTACCAATTTAGTGGGTTGGCTTTTCATCGTTGGAAGACAGCCTTTTGAAATCGGAGATCGCATTCAAATAGGAGAACATGCGGGCGATGTCATTGATTTACGTCCCTTCGATTTTACGCTATTGGAAGTGGGTAATTGGGTAGATGCAGACCAAAGTACGGGGCGCATCATATCCATTCCAAATGGGAAAATTTTCAGCCAAGAATTGGCAAACTTTGATAAAGGCTTTGAGTATATCTGGAATGAAATTCCAATCGTAATAACTTTTGAAAGCGATTGGCAAAAAACTAAAGAGATTCTACAAAATATCGCTAATAAACAACCCGAAAATATCAGTAAAAAGATGGAAAAACAACTCAAAAAATCATCCAAAAAATTTATGATTCACTATCAGAAATTAACTCCAAAAATTTACACAGATGTTGTTGATTTCGGAGTAAAATTAACCATTCGATATTTGTGCGAACCTCGTAAAAGAAGAAATTCTAGTGAAAATATTTGGGAAAACATTTTAATAGAATTTGCTAAAAATAAAAATATTAATTTTGCCTATCCGACTACCAGATTTTATCAAGAATCTTGATTTATGGTTTGGCAAATTCGTAAACCACCAGCGATATTAATATCCGATTTTGTAACTAAGTAAATGGGAAATTGTTTCAAAAGTTCATCCCGTATTTCACAATTAAAATATGTCATCAAAAAAATACTTTCTTTGATAAATTTTTGATTTTTTATGGTGGAACCTCCACACAGAAAAATACCGCCAAGTGGGTTACAAAAAAGTGCCATTGCCTGCATTAATGTGGCAATACAACCATAAAAATAGTCTAACGATTGAGCTGCATGTTTATCTGTTTGTTGAATAGCATCTTGTGCTATCTCAGCTGCTTTTTTCTTTATTTTTGGTTGTTTTTTTATCTCCAAAATTGCTAAATAAATATCTTCTAATCCTTTTCCAGAAACAAAATCTTCAAAATTTAAAAAACATTTCTCGGGATATTTAATTGAAATTATTTTATAGATTTTTTCGTGCATTTCATCAATAAAAGGAATTTGAGAATGTTGAATTTCCGATGAGATAACAATTGGCTGTTCACTCTTTTTTGAAACTATAAAAGCTGTTCCGAAACCAGTTCCGGGTGCAATCACTAATTTATTTTCGAATTTATTAATTGTTTGTGATGATTGGTAAATTGGATAAAAATCATCATCTTTTAAATCTAAACAACCAAATGCAGCCAACTCCATATCGTTAACCATTTTTGTATACTTTTGAGGTAATCCTAAGTCGTGTAACTCCCTCAGTTTAATGGTCGGCGAATTATGCCAATTGGTCATTTTCACCCTATTTTCATTTATAATAACGCCAGCAAACCCCGCACAACAAACAGTGCTATCTAACCTTATTGAGGAATTATGAATGGATGTCTTAATAAAATCAAATAACTCTTCATTACTGTTTATCGATTT
>CAZWYK010000064.1:0-6685 GCA_964638205.1 uncultured Candidatus Cloacimonadota bacterium
AATACCATTTGCATCAATATCAAAAGTAACTTCGATTTGCGGAACGCCGCGAGGTGCTGCTGGAATATCAGTCAAATCAAAACGACCAAGCGTGCGATTATCAGATGCCATAGAGCGTTCACCTTGCAAAACATGAATTGAAACAGCAGGCTGATTATCTGCGGCTGTACTAAAAACTTGGCTTTTCTTAGTTGGAATAGTTGTGTTTCGTTCGATGAGTGTAGTCATTACACTACCGAGTGTTTCAATTCCAAGTGAAAGTGGAGTTACATCGAGAAGTAAGATATCATTCAAACTTTCATCGCCTGCTAAAATTCCACCTTGAATAGCCGCACCAATAGAAACAACTTCATCTGGATTTACGCTTTTATTCGCTTTTTTATCAAAGAACTTTTCTACTGCTTCTTGAACTGCTGGAATACGTGTACTTCCACCAACGAGAAGAATTTCATCAATTTCACTAATGTTTAGTTTTGCATCTTTAATCGCTTTTTTACAAGGTTCAATGGAACGCGTTACAAGTTCAGCAGTCATTTTATTAAATTCTGCTAGTGAAAGATCAAGATTAAGATGTTTTGGACCGTTCGCATCAGCAGTGATAAAGGGCATATTGATGTTTGTAGTTTGAGTTCCTGAAAGTTCAATTTTTGCTTTTTCAGCTGCTTCTTTAATGCGTTGAAGTGCCATTGGGTCGTGTGAAATATCCACACCTTCTTGTTTCTTGAATTCAGAAAGAATCCAATCCATGATGATTTTATCAAAGTCATCACCACCAAGATGAGTGTCACCATTTGTGGAAAGCACTTCTACAACGCCTTCTGCAACTTCAAGGATAGAAATATCAAAAGTTCCACCACCAAGATCATAAACTGCAATTTTTTCTTCTTTTTTGCTTTCCAAGCCATAAGCAAGTGCCGCCGCCGTTGGTTCATTAATAATTCTTTTTACTTCAAGACCAGCCACTTTTCCAGCATCTTTTGTAGCTTGTCTTTGAGCATCATTAAAATAAGCTGGAACCGTAACTACTGCTTCTGTAATTTTCTGTCCAAGATGAGCTTCCGCAGTTTCTTTCATTTTTGTAAGTACCATAGCCGATATTTCTTGTGGTGTGAAATCTTTGTTTTCTACATCAACATGAACTGCTGCTTCGCCAGATTTTCCACCTTTAATTTGATAGTTAACACTCTTCATCTCAGAGCTAACTTCATTGAGTTGTCTTCCCATAAATCTTTTGATTGAGGAAACAGTGTTTTTTGGATTTGTTACTGCTTGTCTTTTAGCAATTTGTCCAATCAATCTTTCCTTATCTTTTGTGAACGCTACCACTGATGGTGTAGTTCTTGTTCCTTCTGCATTTTGAATTACAGTGGCTTTTCCACCTTCCATCACGCTTACGCATGAATTTGTTGTGCCGAGGTCAATTCCGATAATTTTTCCCATAATAAATCTCCTTTTTTTAGTTATTTTTTTCGATTTTGTTTGTTGCTTCTGTTTCTGGTTTTACACCATTGGAAACTGCAACACGAGCAGGTCTGATGACCTTTTTGTTCATCTTGTAGCCATTTTGAATGACAGCTACTATTTTATTTTCTTCGAGTTCTGAAGGTATGTGTGCCAAAGCTTCGTGTACATTTGGATCAAAAATTTGTTCTGCTGTGTCAATCTTTTCCACACCCTCTTTCTTGACGATATTGTCTAATTGCTGATAAATTAGTTCTATTCCTTTTTGAAATGCTTCCAGTTCAGTTTTTTCTAGCTCTGGGTGAAGTGCACGTTCAAAATTATCCAAAACATCACAAACCTCTAAAACTAACCTTTCAGTCGCATTTTTTATCCAAGTTGATTTTTCTTCTGTCGAGCGTCTTCTGAAGTTTTCAAATTCTGCTGCAACCCGCACCCACTTATCTTTCAACTCCGCATTTTCTTGCCAAAGATTTTCAATTTGTTCTTTTTTAGTTATTTTTTTTGGTTTTTTACAAGCTGTTTCTTTAATTTTTTTTTCAATTTTCTTTTCTTTTTTTTCTTCTGTTTTTTTAGTTGTCATTTTTCCTCTATTTTATAATAGCCATCATCCCTTTTTGGGTGGTCTCTGTAATTGTTTTAGCAATATCACGAATAATCGAGATATTTTTTCTATAATTCATTCTATTTGGTCCTACAATTCCCAAAAATCCAGGTACGCCAAAAATCTCATATTTAGCGAAAATCAATGTGTATTCTGCAAGTTCTGGCTGTCCTAAATCCTCACCCATCAATAAATAAAAATCTTTTCCTGAATCCACATTTTGCATTAAATTCACAAGATGGTCTTGTCGTTGAATGAAATTCAGAAAAGTTAAAATTGCTGGTTTTTCATTAAACTCTGGTTGTTCCAAAAAACTGATATTTCCATCAAAGTGAATGTAATAACTACTAATTTCTGTAAATGCTTTCTGTAATTCCGTGAGAAAAAGTTTTAAAAGTTTATTCTCTTCTGTAACTTTTTCTGCCAAATCTTCCAAATATTTATGCTGAATATCGTAAATTTTTAGCCCGATAAGTTCGTCATTCACATAACGCACGATTGCCTTTAACTGATGAGATGTAATTTTATTTCCACATTTCAAAATAACAGTTTTATCAATGCCCGAATCCAGACTTACCACAAAAAGTAATTTTTCATCAGCAATTTTGAAAACATCAAGCTTATTGAGATGACCATAAGCAATTTCTGGCTCCGCCACAAAACTGAGTTGATCGGTTTCATTTGCCAAAAGTTGCATTACGTAATGAAGTGCGAGCGGAATATCTTTATGGTAACTGATTAGCATATCGCGCAAATAATCAACTTTATCATACTTAGGAACATTAATTAACTCAAGATATTTACGATAACCTTGAATAGTAGGGATTCGACCAGCAGAAGTGTGAGATTGATAGATGAAATTTAATTTTTCTAGTTTATTTAAATCGATTCTGATAGTTGCAGGGCTTGCATTTTGAAGGTATTTTTGACAAATAGTTTTAGAAGAAATAGGCTTTGCTGTTTGCACGAACTCTTCAACTAAGTGAACTAAAACCTGTTGTTGTCTAATTTCATTTTTTTTCATCTTACCTCCAGGAAATTATTAGCACTTCTTTCTTTCGACTGCTAACAAGTGACAATTTAATTTTAATGCAAAAGTTGTCAAACTATTTTTTAGCACTCGTCTGTTTCGACTGCTAAATTTATTTTATTTGACATTTATTCTTGCTCTTTTAAATATTGTTTTTAGTACTTAAACAAAGGAGAGTATTATGAAAAAAGTAGTTTTGATAATTGTGGTAATTTTGTTTGTGGCTAATTTATCAGCAACAGAATTTAAGCACAGTTTGGGTTTTGCGGGTGGTATGATTTCTGGAAGTGGATTTGCATATCGTCAAATGAATGAAAATTATGGTTTTCAGGTAACCTTTGGCATACTTGCGAATAATGGACATGAAAATTACGGCTATGATGGTGATTATCATCATGATGAAGATTTTATCTATTCGTATGATAGCGAATACTGGACACCAGAAACGGATAAAATCTACTCAGAATATGGGGAAAATTTAAAAAATTTAATTGGTAATATTGGAGTTTCATATTATAAGCCTCTCCATCGTGGGAAAAAATCAATGTTTTATCTTTTAGCTGGAAGTAGTGTTTATTTTGCAAAAACTGAAGATAAAGTGAAGGATTTTGAAATTGAGATATTATCTGATTCTACTTATCATTATGTTGTAATGAATGATGAATATAACGAGGTTACAAAAGAAATTTTCATAAATACAGGAATTGGAATTGGCATGGAATACCAGATTTTTTATGGAAATCCTAACTTGAAAATATCATTAGAATGGCCACTTGTATTTCAAAAATCGGAAGATAATTACAATATTGTCATGTACATTCCGCAAGCCGGAATTCACTACTATTTTTAAATTGCTTAATTAGGAAAAGGCAAACTTCGGTTTGCCTTTTTTAATATTTTTATTTACAGAAAAGTTCCATTCTAAATTATTACACTTAGATTAATTTAAGTAAGTAAAAAGGAATAAAATATGTTCGAAAGTAGCAAAATAAGACAGCAATTTATCGATTTTTTCAAAAATAAGAAACACCAGTTTGTAGAATCTTCATCGGTTGTGCCAACTGATGATCCAACTTTACTTTTCACCAATGCAGGTATGAATCAGTTTAAAAATATATTTTTGGGTCAGCAAAATGCTGAATTTTCACGCGCCGTAAATTCCCAAAAATGCATTCGTGCCGGTGGTAAACATAATGATCTTGATGAAGTTGGTAAAGATGGCTATCATCATACTTTTTTTGAAATGCTTGGAAATTGGAGTTTCGGAGATTTCTATAAAAAAGAAGCGATAGTTTGGAGTTGGGAACTTCTAACGGAAACTTGGAAAATTCCTAAAAATAAGCTTTATGCAACGGTGCATAAATCGGATAAAGAATCTTTTCGGATTTGGCAAAATGAAACTGATATTAACAATTCGCACATAGAATATCACGAAGATAAAGATAATTTTTGGGAGATGGGGGAAACTGGGCCTTGCGGGCCTTGTTCTGAAATTCATTTTGACCGTGGAACGGAATTTTGTCACCTTCAAAATGACCCAAATCACGAATGTAAGGTGAATGGTGATTGTCATCGTTATATTGAATTGTGGAATCTTGTTTTTATCCAATTTAATCGTGATGAAAGTGGAAAATTATCTCCACTTTCTCAAAAATTTGTGGATACTGGCGCTGGTTTTGAGCGGTTATGTCAGGTTTTGCAAAAGAAGAATTCAAATTATGAAACAGATCTTTTTATGCCAATTATCACAAAAATTGCAGAGATTTCACAGAAACCATATGCAACTAATGAAAGTGGTACGCCGCATCGTGTTATTGCTGACCACATGCGTGCTTTAACTTTTGCTCTGGCAGATGGTGGAATGCCTTCAAATGAAGGACGAGGTTATGTTTTGCGTCGCATTTTGCGTCGTGCCGTTCGTTTTGGAAAATTACTAGATTTGGAAAAGCCATTTTTATTCAAATTGGTTGATGTGGTCGTGCAAATTATGGGCGAGCACTTTTCCGCATTAACGGATAAAAAAGAATATGTTGGAATGGTTATTAAAGCAGAAGAAGAGCGTTTTCATCTTACTTTGAATAAAGGTCTCGAAAAATTTGCAACAATTGTAAATAATTTGAAAGATTCGCAAATTTCAGGAAAAGATGCATTTACGCTTTACGATACTTTTGGTTTTCCATTTGATTTAACACAGATTCTCGCTATTGAAAAAAATCTCACTGTGAATGAAATTGATTTTAAAAAAGAGATGCAAAAACAGAAAGAGCGTGCTCAAAAAGCTGGAAAATTTAGAATGACTGAATCTTTAATTTCTAAGTTAAAGGTTGATAATTCTTTAAAAACAGAATTTGTTGGTTATGAAAAAACGCAATCAGAATCACTAATACGATATAGTTTTGTTGAAAATAAAAATGTGATTTTAGTCTTAGATAAAACACCTTTTTATGCTGAATCTGGAGGGCAAGTAGCTGATGTTGGCAAAATTTTTAATGATGATTTTGAAATAGAAATTAGCGATGTGCAAAGCGAAAGCGGGATTATTTTTCATTTTGGAAAATTAATCTCAGGAGAATTGAATAATAAAAAATGTGATGCTAAAGTTGATGAAAATCATCGTAGGAAAATAGTAAGAAATCATACCGCTACCCACCTTTTGCATCAAGTATTGAAAGATGTTCTTGGTGAACAAATTAATCAAAAAGGTTCATTCGTTAATCTGGAACACCTTCGTTTTGATTTCACAAATTTCAAGCAAATTTCTCAAGATGAGTTGCAAATTATTGAAAAAAAAGTGAATGCAAAAATTAGAGAAAACTTGCCAGTATCAACAGAAGTTATGCCTGTAGAAACAGCGAAAAAAAATGGTGCAATTGCTCTTTTTGGTGAGAAATACGATAGTGAAGTACGCGTTGTTTCAGTCGGTAATTATTCGAAAGAATTATGCGGTGGAATTCATCTAAAATTTACGGGAGAAATAGGTTTTTTGAAGATTCTATCCGAATCATCAATTGCCGCTGGTATTCGTAGAATTGAGGCAATAACTGGTGAATTTACCGAAAATCATTTTCAGGAATTAGTAGATAAACTTCGAAATATTGAACAAATATTGAATGTAAAATCCAATTTTATTGAGAAAAAAATTCAATCATTAATTTCTGAAAATAAAAAGTTAACAAACGATTTGAAAAAAGCAAAAATGAAATCTGCTGGGGATGTGCTAGATGACTTGTTACAAACTTCACAAATAATTGCTGGAACTAAAGTTATTGCTGGAAAAATTAATCTTGAAAATCCCAAAATGATGCGACAATTAGGTGATCAACTCAAAGATAAAATTGAAAGTGGAATTGGGATTTTATTTGCCGAAAATAAAGGTAAAGTTTCGATTTTAGTTATCGTTACAAAAGATTTGCATAACAAATTTAAAGCTGGCGAAATTGTGGGTAAATTAGCCAAAATTGTTGATGGTAGCGGCGGCGGTAGACCAGATATGGCAATGGCTGGAGGAAAAGACATTGCAAAAATAGATGAAGCATTAAATTCAATTACAAAAATTATTCATAAATCGTAATAATATTGTAAACTTTGTT
>CAZWYK010000065.1:0-6585 GCA_964638205.1 uncultured Candidatus Cloacimonadota bacterium
AAGATATTTCTGAATTATACTTTGGTGAACAAATTACTATTTTTCCTGCTGAATCAAAGGATAATTTTATTGGTGCAAACTCTGCATATTTTGTTAAAATTCCAATAAATGACGACGAATATTATCTCATCGAAAATCGACAAATTGACCCAGATGGTGACGGGGGAACTTATGTTTGGGCAACCGATGATGGGCGCGTTATTCTGTATCCAACTTACCCTCCCCCAAATCCCGATGAAAGCAATAATTATGAATATGACTATTTACTTCCGGGTTGGATAGATGAGAATGGTCGTTGCATTGGTGGTGGGCTTCTCATATGGCACATTGATGAAAAAATTCTCTATCAAAACAATAATTTTGAAAACAATACAGTCAATGTGTATCACGATTATAGGGCGGTAAAAATCGTAGAAGCAGATAATATCGACGATATCGGAAATCCCTACTCAATGTATTGGAAAGGGACAGCTTATGAACCATTTTACAAATATAAACCGCTTATAAATGAAGATGGTTTTTTCACTGATTGGGATGATGATTACATTGTGAATTCTGCAGGTGAGATAGAATTTATTGGCGAAATTTTTAATAATAAACTCTCTGCAACCTCAAATCCAGCATTTGTGGATAATAGCGGAAATCCGTCTATTTTTTCTATTTACGACATCAGTAGTTATGTGATAGACCCATTTCAACAACGAAATATGAGTTTCAAATTTGGCACCAATCTTTTTGATGAAACGCAGAAAATTGCTGAGTTTGATTCAATTCAAGCAATTGGTTTGATGGGACAATCTGAAAATTCATTAACTTTTCCAGTAGTTGCAGATGGCGAGATAAAATTTTATTCTCCGTCTGACACTATTCCTCTTTTTGAAACTGAATTTTTGGAAAATGTAAATTTTCCGATTTTTAAGTTCAATGATGAATTTGCGTTTGTCAGTGAAAATAAGATTACACTTATCAATCCAGAAACCGAAGAAATTGGGGAGATGATTTATTCATCTAACATTACGGATGTTCCTCTATTTACAGAAAATTGGTTTTCACCAACTTGGGTAATACCTACCGAAGATTCACTTTTTGTGGGAGATTTTGCACGAAATATTCCAAACGCAAATTGTGTTTTTGATGGTAGCCACTTAATCGTAGCAACCGAAAATAAGATTCAATTTATTCCTGACCTTAACTTAGATTGCGCACCATATTACGAAGTGGAAATTGCAAATTACGACCCAAAATTTATACCAATTATTTTCGATGAAACTGGAAGCTCTCAAAATGATGCGACTTTTGTCCAAAATGAAAATGGTGATATTTTTAAAATTAAAGAGGGTGTAGCGGAAAAGATTTTCAGTTTGCATCCGTATTCGGATAAAACGCCATCACAACTTGCTTTGTGCGAAATGGAAGACCAGATTTATCTAACCTTCGGATCTGAAAATCGTGTTTTTGCCATTACCTTAAAAGGCACTTTGAAAAATGGTTTTCCTGCATATTTAGAACACAAATCTATAAAATCAGAAAAATTTCCGCGTGTCATAAAATTTGGCGAAGATGTGATTACTCTTTTGGAAGAGGAAAATGGTGGCTATGTTGCCATCGACCAAAACGGCGATTTTAGAATAGAATATTCATTTTATTGGCGTAAAAATAATCTAGATGACCATTTTTATTGGGACGAAACAACTTCTCGACTTTACTACATTTATGCTGATAAAGAGCATAAATTATACTCCGTATTTTTAGAAAATATTACGGAAAATCCAATAATGTGGAATGGTTTTCGAAATGGGGAATATTCAATTTTTGCAAGTGAAGTTATCAACTTTGAGCCAGAAACCGAGAAACTCGGAGCTTTTGCTTTTCCAAATCCAGCGCGAAACGGTGAGGTGCGTATCAGAGTTGAGAATGCGGCAGAGAAAATTGAGATTAAAATTTTCAATATTGCTGGAAATTTATTGGAAAATGTTGAAATTTCAAAAGAGAATAATTTACATCAAGATTTTCGGTGGGATGTACAGAACATTGCATCTGGTGTTTATTTTGCGATTGTAAAATCGGGCAATGAAATGGTGAAAATTCCGTTTGCAGTAATCCATTAGGTAGAATAAAAATGAAAAAAATAATTTTTGTAATTTTATTAATGACATTATTTTCGGGACTTTTTGCACAGGAATATTCAAAATTAAAAGCAATGGCGTTTTCTGTGGTTTTGCCTGGTACGGGGGAGCTTTACACCAAGAAATATAACAAGGCAGCAACATTTTTTGTGGTGGAATTGGCTACCGTTTTTGCTTATTTGAGATTGAAAAATGAGACTGAATGGGCGAAGAATTCTTTTCAGCAATTTGCCAATTCAAATGCCGAAGTTCCATTAAACAGTAACGATGATTATTACCAGCAAATTCAAGATTACGAGAGTAGTGATGCGTATAATGAAAATATTATTTTAGCAGCTCGTAACTATTTTCTTATTTACAAAAATGACCCAGAAGGATATGAGAACTATCTTACTAATAATTTGATTTCTGGTGAGCAAGAATGGGATTGGGGAACGGAAAGAAATTGGATAAAATATCAAAATATGCGAAGAACTCGTCAAAATTTATTAATTTACACTAAATTTACTTTTGCAGCGGCAATTTTAAATCGCATCGTTAGTATGGTAGATTCAGCAATTTCGGCACGCAATGCAAATAATGAAAGTTCTGGTTTAAAGAATTTGAAAATTAGGTCAGATTGGCAGACAAAAAGTTTTCAAGTTTCTTATGAATACAAATTTTAAAACAAATAATAAAAAAATGGAGAGAAGAAATGTCATTAGTAATTACGGGAAACGACCTTAAAATCGAAGATGTCTATCGTGTGGCACACGGTTTGGAGAAAGTAGAGCTTCACCCAGAAGCAAAAGAGAGAATTGTGAAATGTCGTGCTTTTATCGAAACAAAAATCGAAGAAGGCGAAATTATGTACGGTGTGAATACTGGTATCGGTGAATTTTCAGAAATAAAACTGGATGATGAACAAATAAAACAATTCCAAAAATATCTCATTTATAATCATTCCGCTGGAATTGGAAAACCTGCTCCGATTGAACACGTTCGTGGTGCGATGTTAGGTAGAATCAATGTTCACGCAAATGGACATTCTGGTTGCAGACCGATTATTACGCAAACCTTAATTGAAATGTTGAACAAAGGTGTTACACCAGTTGTTTGTGAAAAAGGTAGTGTTGGTGCGTGTGGAGACCTTTCACCAATGAGCCAAATCGCTCTTCTCTTGATGGGTGAAGGTGAAGCATTTTTTGAAGGAAACCGTTATTCTGGAAAAGAAGCACTCGAAAAAGCCGGAATTGAAATTCCAGGTTTACAAGCTCGTGATGGACTCGCGACTATTAATGGTAGTAATCTTTTAACTGCAATGTCAGCTCTCATTATTTATGAAACTGAACGATTTTTCAAACAGGCAGAAATTGCTGCCGCAATGACTCTGGAAGCTTTGATGGCAAACCTTAAACCTTATGATGAGCGACTTCATGCATTACGTGGATTTCAGGGCGCAGTTACATCTGCTGGAAATATTCGTCGTATTATTGAAGATTCTGATCTTCTTAAAGGTAAAGTTAAAGTCCGAGTTCAAGATGCTTACAGTATGCGTTCGACTCCACAAGTTATTGGTGCCGCTCGTGACCAAATGCGTTGGGCTCGTAGTCAAGTTGAAATTGAATTAAATGGCGTTGGAGACAATCCTATTTTTCTTCCTGAAGATGGTGTAGTTTTAACTGGTGCAAACTTTCAAGGTTCACCAGTTGCCGTGCCAATGGATATGTTAGGCTCAGTTATCACAATGGTTTGTGTTATTTCGGAAAGAAGATTAAACCGTCTTTTGAATCCAGCTCTCAGCGTTGGATTACCAGCATTTCTTACTAAGGGCGCAGGAATGTTTTCTGGGCATATGCTAAGTCAATATACCGCCGATATGATGATTGTGGAACAACGCATTCTTTCTACGCCAGCTTCGATGCACTCTATTCCAGCTGCTGCGGACCAAGAAGATTTTGTTAGTATGGGAATGAATACAGCTCTCAAAACTCGCCAAATTTTGGAAAATGCTTATGGAATTTTGGGAATTGAATTTATTGCAGCGGCACAAGCTCTTGATTTCCGAGAATACACGCCGGGCGCAGGAACGCGTGCTGGGCACAGAGCAGTTCGAAAAGTGGTAGATCATCTCGATGTGGACCGTCCTTTGTTTGACGACCACAATAATATGATGGAATTGGTAAAATCTCGCCAAATTTTACATGCAGTTGAAGCAGAAATAGGTGAACTAAAAGCTTACTAAAATAGTGTGTAATTATTGAAAAACCCCACCAAAAGTGGGGTTTTTCTAATTTAAACCATTCTTGAAATTAAAATTTGAACTTGGTTGTTCTGCTGTCGAATTGTGAAATTTTTTCAAAATCCGATTGAACCTTTTTTGTGATGGTTTTTCAAAAGAAAAGTCTAACAAAAAGTTGCGAAACCCAACCTTATAATACGAATCTTTATACTGTAAAAGGGAAGTTGGTAGTGTCGAAATGACTCGTGTAATACTATTTTTGACCACTTTTTCATAATCGTAATCTTTATCACTAAAAGGGCTTTCAGCTTCAGAAGGCATTCTTGAATAAAAAAGTTCTGGATGAAAATATAGTGGTACAATTCCTTTTCGGTCTTTACCTTTTTGGAGATTTTCAGCATCATTTTCGAGTGGATAAATGTAAGAGTCAACATTGTTTTCTTTCAAAAATTGAATTGCTGCATCGTTAAGAGAATAGATGTTTTCACTCGCTAGAATAGTAATATTATTGCGTTTTGGCAAAATTTCTAATTGTGAAATGTGACTAATCATAAATTTGTTTACTCCATTTTTATAGAAGAGTAGGCACAAACTTTTGTAAAATCCAATGTTATTTTCGGAGATAAATTTTGGTAATTGTAAAACTAATTTAGCAATCTGTTTTTGTAAAAAAGGATTTTGTAAATCAAAATCAGCCCACTCTTTTTTGGGTAGATTCAAAATGAGATAATTGATGTTGTCAAAATAAATTTTTCGTAACCATTTCAGTGAATCGATGCGTGCATAAATAGTGAAAATTTTCGGTGTTTTCATAGAACCGATTTGAGCTAAAATGTTTTGTTTTTGTCTTTTTGGCATTTGAGTTTGAAGGTGTTTTCCATCTTGTGAAAACTTATTTTTGAATTTTTTTTCGGAAAGCCCAATTAAAAAAACTTTATCATTAATCGTAAAATTATGGTTTTCATAAATGACAGTAGTATTTTTTTCTATGTGATGTAATTCTTTAATTTTGATGGCATTAGTGTTCATTCCATCTTGCGTTTGAACGCGTATCCTGTCGCGAATTTTAAGAGAATGATGATTCGGAAAAGTGAACTTATTTTTAGATATTTTAGAGATATTGCCAAGGTGAATTCCAATAAATGGATTTTCAGTAATGGCATTTTTTACACATTGTCCGAAAAAATAGGTAGTTTTTTCGCGACCAAAATCGTATTGCAAAATTTGTTTTGCTTCTTCAATTTTATGCGGATTATCAATCGCCATCCGATATGCTTTTGCCACTCGATAAACATATTCTGCTGACTTCATTCTGCCTTCTATTTTTAGTGATGAGATACCGATTTCCATGATTTTTGGAACTTGTTCGATGAGTTGAATATCTTTTAATGAAAAGAAATATTTCCCTTTTTCATTGTTTTGGTAAATGCGACGACATGGTTGCCGGCATTTGCCACGATTCGCGCTCATTCCACCGAGATAACTACTAAAAAGACACATTCCCGAAAAAGAATAACAAAGTGCACCGTGTATAAAAGTTTCTAGTTCAATGTTCGATTTTTTTTTGATTTTTACGAGTTCTTCAAAGGTTAATTCGCGTGCTAAAATTACGCGTTCAAATTTCAGTTTTTCAGCAAAATTTGCTCCGACTGAATTATGAAAACCCATTTGCGTAGAAGCGTGAAGGGGAATTTTTGGAAAATGTTTTTTTAATAAATAATACACTCCTAAATCTTGAATAATAATTGCCGAAATAGTTGTTTGAGAGAGTAGGTAAAGTGTATCTAAAAGTTGTGATAATTCATTATTTTTAATAAGTGTGTTCAAGGTAAGATACACTTTTTTGTTTTGTTTTTCGCTTTCTTTGAGGAGAGATTGTAGCTGATTTAGTGTAAAATTTTTGGCTCGATCCCGTGCATTGAAATTACGCAAACCAAGATAGACAGCATCTGCACCGCCTTCGAGTGCTGCAAAAAAAGCTTCGATATTTCCAGCTGGTAATAAAAGTTCGGGCTTTTTCATAATTGTTTCAACAAGACTACGGCGGTAGCTGTCATTCCTGCTCCTGTTCCACTAATTCCAAAACCTTCTTCTGTTGTTGCTTTTACAGAGATGTTATTTATATTTGTATTGAGGTCTTTAGCAATATTTTTTTTCATTTGTTGGATATAATTTTTTAATTTTGGTCTTTGAGCACAAATAGTAGCATCAAGATTTCCAATTTTATAGCCATTTTCG
>CAZWYK010000066.1:0-6551 GCA_964638205.1 uncultured Candidatus Cloacimonadota bacterium
CAATCTGTACCTAAAACCGCTGAGGGGAAAAATTTATTATTGTTTCCAATGGTACTAAAACCATCAATCACGACGCTAGAATGGAGAATGTTATTATCACCCAAAACTACATTTGCTCCAATTATGCAGAATGGTCCGATTTCGCAATTTTTTCCAATATTTGCGTTTTTGTCTACAATTGCCGTTGGGTGAATATTACTCATGATTTTTCCTCGCTCTTAATTTTATTTTTTCATTACTTTCGCGAGGAAATCACCTTCGCAAACTTTTTCTTGTCCCACATAAGCATCACCATGCATTTTAGCAAGCCCTCGTTTCAAAGAGAGTACTTTTAACTCGAAGCGAAGTGTATCGCCAGGTAAAACTGGTTTGCGAAATTTAACATTATTAATAGACGCAAAGTATGCCACGAATTTTTCTGGATTTTCGAAAGCATTCAGAAGCATAATTCCACCAGTTTGAGCCATTGCTTCCACAATGAGAACACCAGGCATTACTGGATGACCCGGAAAATGTCCATTGAAGAAAGGTTCGTTTATGGTTACATTTTTAAGTCCGACAATATTTTCGCCGGGTTCAAATTCAATGATTTTATCGACCAAAAGAAATGGATAGCGGTGCGGTAAAATTTTTTGAATAGCATTGATGTCAAAAACAACATCTTCCAATTTTTTCTTTTGATATATTTTTTGTAGTTGCTGTTTTTTGTGGATTTTACGAAGCTTCTTGACTAACTCTACATTTGTTTTGTGTCCAGAACGCGCAGCTAAAACATGTCCTTTGATGGGTACGCCAAGCAAGGCTAAATCACCGATTAAATCAACAACTTTGTGGCGTACAAATTCATTGTGATAACGTAGCGGAGTGTGGTTTAAGAGCCCATCAACTCCAATCTTAATATCATTTCGATAATTAAATATTTTTTTCAATTTATCTACTTCTGAATTTGGCGTATCTTGATTTGCTACTACCAAAGCGTTTGTAAGCGAACCGCCTTTGATCAAACCAGCTTCTTTTAAGGCAATTATTTCGTGCAAAAAGCAAAAAGTTCTTGCTGATGCAAAATTTTCTTCAAAATCAAAAATACCGGGCAAAAAAGTGTACTGTGTGCCGAGTGCTTTTTGTTTATAATCTACCATGAAGGTAGCTTTGAAATCTTCGGAGGGGACTACAACAATATCCACATTATCGGTTGGGGAAGAATAGGAAATGGGCTCGATTATTTCTAGATATTCGCGTTCAGATTGTTGTTCTACCGTGCCAACCTTTTTTAATAATTCCATGAAAATAATGGCACTCCCATCTGCAACTGGCACTTCTGGTCCATCCACTTCAATGCGAATGTTATCGATATTCAAACCACGAATTGCTGCCAAAACATGTTCAATGGTGGCTACGGTTGCATCTTTCACACCGATAGTGGTACCACGCGAGATGTCAATAACATGTTCAATGTCTGCAGGAATCGCTGGGTTTCCCTCTAAATCTGTTCTTACAAAAATAATGCCATCGTCTTTTTCAGCAGGCTTGAATACAATTGTAGAAATTTGTCCAGAATGCAGTCCAACCCCATTATAACTGGTCTCGTTTTTAATAGTTTGCTTAAATTCTTTCATCTATTTTTTCCTCTTTTTAAAATCTTGCACAATTTTTGGAAGCCATTTTTCCGAAATTATAATTCGTTTTTTCAAATTTGCATCAATAGCTGGCATGCCAAAATATTTTCCATTTTCTGCTAAATTAGTGGTGACGCCAGATTGAGCACCGACCAATGCATTATCGCCGATTTTGAGATGTCCAGCAACGCCAACTTGCCCCGCAAGATAGACATTGTTCCCGAGTTCAGAATTGCCTGCTAACCCAACTTGTCCACATAATATGCAATTTTCACCAATTTTACAATTGTGCCCAATCTGCACTAAGTTATCTATTTTTGTGCCTCTTCCAATGATGGTGGAACCAATTGTAGCTCGATCAATGGTTGAATTTGCACCTATTTCAACATTGTTTCCGATGATAACATTGCCAATTTGTGGAACTTTATTTTGAATGCCGTTAAAAAAAATATATCCAAAACCATCCGCACCGATAACGCAACCAGAATGAATGACTACATTATTTTTTAAAATGCAATCTCCGTAAATTGTACAGTTTGAAAAAATGTAACAATTTTCACCAATTTCAGTATTTTCATTGATGACAGAATTTGCTTCGATAGTTGTATTGTTACCAATTTTCACATTTTTGGCAATAATACAATTATGTCCAATTTTCACATTTTTCCCAATTGTTGCAGAGGTGTCGATTTGAACAGTATTTTCAATAGTTTTTTCGATTTTTGGTTGCGAAATATATAGCCATTTTTTCACAAATTGCATAAAATAAATATATGGCTTTTCAACAAAAATCAAGTTTGTATCTAACTTTTCGGTAAAATTAAGCGGGACAAAAATCAGTCCCGCTTTTGTGTTTTTTACAGCTTCAAGATATTTTTGATTTTCAAAAAAACAGACCGAATTTTTGTTTGCTTCCGCTAGTTCAGCAACATTATTTAATTCACAGTTATCAATGAATTTTGTGTTACATTTAATTTGTGAAGCAACTAATTTCGGTGTTAATTCTTTTGAAAATTTTTTCATCTATTCAATCGCTTTATTAAAAGCATCCAAAACTTCGTCGGTAATATCTAGATTTGTATCACCGTAAAGCACTCCGCCAGATGCTACATCGAGTACTAAACTGTAATTGTTGTCAATGGAGATGTTTTCGATAACATTTTTTAGTTTTGTCAGAATAGGTTCAAGAAGTTCATTTTGTTTTTGGAAAAACTTACCATTTTCACCAAAATATTCAGTCACTTTTTGCTGTCTCAAAGCACCTAATTCATTGATTTTATCTTCTGCTTCTTTCTTGCCAGTTTCGGTAAGAACAAATTCAGAAGCTTGGTAATCTTTCACAAGTTCTTCGAGTTGTGCGTCCATTTCCATAACTTCTGCTTCCCACTTTTGGCGCTCTTCCATCAAAATAGCCTGAGCTTCCATCGTTGCATCACTTTGCATCATGATTTTATCGCTGTCGATGTAAGCGATTTTCATTTCAGCATAAATTGCAGTTGAAAAAACCACCGCAACCACCATTGTAAATAAGATTTTTTTCATAAATCCTCCATTTAAATTTATTTTAGTCCCGCCTTTTTTTTTGTTTCACTCAAAAAGTCAATGAAAAATGTTTTTAACTCGTCCAAGACTAATAGATTGACATTAAAGGTTATCAATAGATTATTGTCGACAAATTGGGAGGTTTGATGTTGAAAATAATATTTGCCGTTATTTTATTGTTGCCCTTTTTTTTGAATTCACAAAATATCACGGTAGTGGAAGAGACTGCAAAAGAATTAATTATAAAAATTGAAGTTGCTGATTTTCATCTAAATTATAGTGCTGAATTTGCTGAGATAACTTTGGAAAATAGTTTGCAAAACTCTGAAGCTGGTTTCCCAGATATTCCTTTTTTGAACTTAAATTTAGCAGTTCCGCCAAACGGTAACTTTTATTATTCGATTGTGTCGAAAAAAAGAGAAAAAATTAAATTAAAAAAACCGATTTTGCCTATTGCAAAAATTGTTAAAAATAGCTTTACGCACGATTTTATTTATAATATTGATAGTGAAAAATATCGTCAAACTAACGACTTAATTGTGAAAAATGAAAAATATCAATACCGTAGTTTTTCAATAATTCCGCTCAAAATTTCACCATTTCAATACAATCATCAAAATTTGGAATTAGAAGTGATAACTGAATTGATTTTAAAAATTAAAATTATCGGTCAAACAAGCTATCGTCAGATTATTGAGGAAGATTTCGAATTTCTCTATCCCATATTTATTTTAAACTACAAAACTGCTAAGTTTTGGAAAAATATACCGCAAAAAGATTTTGTCAAAATGCCATTTGCTAAATCTGCATTTTGGTACAAGATTTTGGCTTCAAAAAATAGTGATAATTATTTGGATTTTGCGGAATTTTCACAACTTCCTCAATTTTGTGATCCCGCATCAGTGAGAATTTTTACGATGCGAAAGGTAAAAGAAGAATACAAAATTATCGAATTGCCCATTTTTATTGAAAATAATAATGAAATGGAATTTGACCAAAATACAAAAATATATTTTACTGCAGAAAATAATGAAAATTATTGGCTCACCTTTGGTGGTGATTTTTTGGGGAAACCAAAACGGATTTTTCAGAAAAATGAACTTTCGCAAAAAGTAATTTCATTCCAAAAAAAAGAGATAAAACCAAAAAGCACAAAGACAGATTTGGAACTTATCATCATTTATCCAAAAGCAAATGTGTTTCAAGACCAAGCGGCAGAGTTGGCGGAAATTCATTCTGATTTAGCTGCTGAATTGAAAAGTCAAGTCGAAATTTTTGACGAGTATAGTGGTGGAGTCGCAGATAAAGATGCAATCCGAGATTATTTGGCGGAAACATATCAGAATAACCCCAATTTACAATATGTGATTTTGGTAGGTGCAGGTAGTGACGAATGGGATGATTATAGTCCCAAAAATAAAATTATGGTGTATAAACGCAGCAGTATTGTGAGTGATGACTATTTTGTGGATTTTGCCCAGTTAGGTCGTCCCGATTTGGTGATTGGTAGATTACCTGCCAAAAATGATGCAGAACTCGATGTGATTATCGATAAAATTCGTCGTTATAAAGAAACTCCTACTTTTGGCTTTTGGCGAAATAAATTTTTGATAATGGCTGACGATGAAAATCATGGAGATCACTTTGAAGGTTTTGGGACAGCTGCCATGAATCACAGTCGTTATGCACAAGAATTAGATGATTTGATTAATGATGATATTTTCGTCGATAAGATATTTGCATTTAATTACGAGTTTGATGCGTTTCAGGCAAAGCCAGAAGCGCGCGAAGCAATGGTTGACGTTGTAAATAAAGGGTGTTTGGCGTGGTTATTTATTGGTCATGGAAATACTGATGTAATTGGCGATGAAGATTATTTTCGTGGTGCTCTGCACATGAATATGCTCAAAAATCACGACAAACCGTCTCTCTTTTTTGCAGCATCTTGTAGTGTCGGAAAATACCAAATGAAAAATTCTGATTGTTTGGCGGAAAAGCTGGTTTTACACGATAATGGTGGCTCAATTATTTCTATCGCTGGAACAGATGACACATTCCCAGCACCGAATGCAACTTTATACAAACACTATTTTCAATATATTCTTGAGGATAGAATGAGTGCTGGAATAGCCTTAGTAGCTGCAAAATTGTTTGTGACATCCGCTTCAAATGCTGTTCGTTTTAATATTCTTGGAGATCCAGTTTTGGATATTGTTCCACCAGAAAGCGTAGGTGAAATTGATGGCATTGCCGACAGTATTCGTGCGCGAGAAACTGTGGAAATTACTGGAAACTTCAATGAAAATATTTTTAATTCTGCCCAAATAATGGTATTCGAACCAAAACACAAAATTATTTATGAAAATTTTGATTACTTGGCAAATCCCGATGATGATGATTCGGAACATTACACCGTGCATTACACCCAAAACGGTAACAAACTTTACAATGCAAATGTTAGTTTAAATGCGGGGGAATACAGTGCGGAATTTATCGTGCCAGATGATATTTATGCCGGTGAAGATGGTCGTATTTTAACTTATGTAAATGGTGAGGATAGTGATTTCATTAACACGCTTACTTCAATAAATACGAGTGATGTCGCTATCGATGGTGTCGCAAATGATGGTCCACCCCAAGTTCAGATTTGGCTTGATTCCAAAACTTTCCAAACGGGTGATTATGTTTCTACTAATCCACTTTTGATGGCTACAATTTCAGATGAAAATGGCATCAATATTCTTGGCTCGGCGGGTAGAAAAATGTTGGTTCAGATTGATGAAAGTCAAGAATTCATTGACGTTACAGACGGTTTTGTTTATGATGAAAATTCTTACACAAAAGGCGAATTGACTTGGCAATTGAACGAAATTTCGGAAGGTGAACACAGTTTGCTTTTGATAGTTTTTGATAATTTAAATTTACCCAAAGTTACAGATGTTACATTCATTGCTAAACAGTCTGGAAAAGTAGTAATAGAACAGCTTTTATCATATCCAAACCCAATGTGTGATGAGACAAATTTCACTTTCATTATAACGGAAGCTGCAGATGTGACGGCTACTATTTATACTATCTCTGGTCGCAAAATCCAAACTATAAAGGCTGGCAATTTGCCGTCTGGTTTTCAACAAATTTATTGGAATGGCAAAGATAAAGCGGGTGATAATATCGCCAATGGTACCTACTTTTACAAAATTATCGCAAATCAAAGTGGCAAAGTGACAGAAAAAATCGGAAAAATTATTATTCTAAAGTGAACTTCACAAAATAATTAAAAAGCTTCAGTCGCAACATTGCATTTTATTGGTATTTCAATAAGTTAAATACAAAAGTATCCCAAAATTTAGAACTAAAACCTCCTATTTATTAGAAACTATAATAGGAGGTTTT
>CAZWYK010000067.1:0-6471 GCA_964638205.1 uncultured Candidatus Cloacimonadota bacterium
GACCACTTGCTCTGCCACCACCCCGATAGTCAAAAATTTTGAATTTTTTGAAGTAAGTGAAATCAGCGTGATTTGGACGAAAAATATCCTTCAAATGAGCGTAATCTTTACTCCGAGCATCGCTGTTGTAAACTAGCAAACAAATTGGCATACCAGTAGTTTTTCTTTCAAAAACTCCTGAGATAACTTGCAATTTATCATCTTCTTGGCGGGTTGATGAAAATTTGTTTTTTCCAGGTTTACGCTCGTTCAGTGCTTTTTGAATTTCATCAAATGGGAATTCGATGCCTGCTTTCACATCTTCAATGACAACACCAATTGCGGGCCCGTGACTCTCACCAAAAGTGGTGATGCCAAAATATTTTCCAAAACTATTTGACTTCATAAATTTCCTTTTATTTAAAATGATGTAATTCACAAATCAACAGTCGTTTTTAATGTCATTTAAAAAATGGACTTGAGCGAAAAGTTTTGGAATTTAATTTCGTTTTCATAGTGAGGTTTATGTGTTTTATTTTAAATTTGCGCTGAGATATTTGCGTGGCAGAAAAAAGTTATTTTTCAATTTTTCCAACACACTTTCACTTTTTGGAATAATTATTGGCGTGTTTTCATTATTGGTTGTATCGTCTGTTATGAGTGGGTTTAGCATCGATATGCAAAAACGAATTGTGGGTTTGAAGTCTGAAATAAAAGTTCATAATTTAGATTATTCAGCAATGCAAAACTATGATGAATTGCTCGAAAATATTGCTAAAAATGCTGGTGTAAAAGCTTCAGCTCCAGTTTGTGAAACCGAATTAATGATTCAGAAGAAAAAAAATATAGCACTCACGATTTGCCGTGGCATTGATTTCGCAAAACACCAAAAAATAACGACTATTTTTGATGAAAAAATCATAGGAAAACCAAATATTAGCAATTTGCAAAATGATGGCATTATTATTGGAGTAGAGCTTGCACAAACTTTGTTGGCAACAGTTGGAGAAGATGTGCAAATTTCATCACCCATCGGAACAGAACCAACCCCTTTTGGATTGTTGCCAAAAAGTAAAAAATTAAAAATTGTGGGAATTTTTACTTCTGGAATGTCAGAATACGATCGAATTTTTTCGTTTATTTCTCTTTCAAATGCTCAATATTTGATGGGATATCATGATGAAATTAGCCAAGTCGAAATCAAAACAATCAATAAAAAAAAATCACAAAAAATTGCGATTGAACTCCAAAAAATATTAGGCAAATCAAAATTGGTAGAAGATTGGAGTGAGTTTGATGCGAATTTATTTGGTGCCATCAAAATGGAAAAAATTGTAATGTTTTTCGTTTTGGTGCTAATGATTGTTATTGCCTCATTCAATATGACAGGTAATTTTATTAAGTTGATTATGGAAAGAAAAACTGAAATTGGCATTCTCAAAACGATGGGTGCGAGCGATAAAGATATCGTCAAAATTTTTGTTTTGGCAGGTTCAATTGTTGGTGTTGTCGGAACATTAATTGCGACAGTTTTGGCGTTGATAATGATACTTTTACAGCGAGAATTTCACTTTATTCAGATTCCTGTTGCGGGGCTACCGCTGCAAGGGTTACCAATGGATTTGAATAAATTAGATTTTGTGATAGTGCCGTTAACTGCAATATTAATCAGTGTTTTGACGACTTTATATCCTTCAAAGAAAACAGTTTCTATTGACCCCATAAAAATCATCAGAAAACAAAAATAATTTTTTTTCATCAAAAAAGTTAGCATTAAAAAGCAATTCGGAGATTTTTTGAATTTTCCAAAAATTTCGTGCTTGACACGATAGCTAACCATCCGAAATTTAGTTGCTAAATGGAATCAAAACTAAATTCTTAAAAAGAGTCATTATTTACGTAATGCATTGAAAAATAAGTAGCTAAGGATTTTGTTGTGTCTTCCACCAAAAAATATAAATTTGGAGTAAAAGAATGAAGCTAACTGACAATGCATTGACAGTTTTGAAAAAGAGATATTTCAAAAAAGATGATAATGGAAAATCAATTGAAAATTGGCAAAAAATGGTGGAGCGCGTAGCTGGAAATATCAGTGATGGTGACACAGTGAAAAGAGAAAGATACATCAAACTTTTGGATTCTGGATACTTTTTGCCAAATTCTCCCACTTTAATGAATGCTGGCAACGATTTACAACAACTTTCAGCTTGCTTTGTGCTTCCGCTCGAAGATAGCATGGATAGTATTTTTGAAACAATTAAAAAAGCTGCTCTCATTCACAAAAGCGGTGGTGGAACTGGGTTTAGTTTTAGCAAATTACGCCAGGCAAATGCACGCGTTCGTAGCACTAATGGTGTTTCGAGTGGGCCCCTCTCTTTTTTGAAAGTGTTCAATGCCGCAACTGACGCAGTAAAACAAGGTGGTACACGACGCGGGGCAAATATGGCAATTTTAAGCGTCGATCACCCACAAATAATTGATTTCATCAAATCGAAAGAAGATACTTCAAAATTGACGAATTTCAATATGAGTGTTGGCATCACAAAACCATTTATGGACGCATTTTATAAAGATGAAAAATATAGTCTCATTGCACCCCACACCCAAAAAGTTGTTGGAAAATTAAACGCACGCGATGTATTTAGCTTAATTGTCGATATGGCACACAAAAATGGTGAACCAGGCATTATTTTTATCGACAGAATAAACGAGTTTAATCCCACGCCGCACATCGGTAAAATAGAATCGACAAATCCATGTGGTGAACAACCACTATTACCGAATGAAGCTTGTAATTTAGGCTCAATAAACTTAGCCGCAATAGTGGAAAATGGAGAAATAAATTGGAAAAAAATGGAAAGTATTATTTACGATTGTGTCGATTTCTTGGACGATGTTATTGACCGTTCCAAATTCCCACTTCCATCAATTGACGAAATGGTAAAAGCAAATCGTAAAATTGGACTTGGAATCATGGGTTGGGCAGATATGCTTTTTAAGCTAAATATCCCATATAACAGCCAAAATGCAATTGATTTGGCGGAAGATGTAATGGAATTTATCGACTATCATTCTAAAGTTGAATCAGTAAAGCTAGCAGAAAATAAGGGTTCATTTCCAAATTTTAAAGGAAGCATTTACGAAAATAAAGAATTAATTCGAGAAGACAACAAATTTGACTGGCAAAAGCTGAAAGATTACATAGCAAAAAAAGGTTTGCGAAATGCCACCACCACGACCATCGCACCGACTGGTACAATTAGTATGATTTTGAATTCATCAGGCGGAATTGAACCGCAATTTTCACTCGTTTACGTAAAAAATGTGATGGACGGTGAAAAGCTACTTTACATCAATCCAAATTTTGAAAGAGCAATAAAGAATGCTGGCATTTATTCACAAGAATTGATGGAAAAAGTTTCCGAAGCTGGTAGTATTGCAAAAATTACAGAAATTCCAGACGAACTCAAAAAAGTCTTTGTAACATCCCACGATATCTCTCCAAAATGGCACATTTTGATGCAAGCTGCTTTCCAAAAATACACCGATAATGCAGTTTCAAAAACAATAAATTTCCCAAAAGAAGCAACCAAAGATGACATTCGGATGGCTTATCAAATGGCTTACGAAACCAATTGCAAAGGTGTTACCGTCTATCGTGATGGTAGCCGTGAAAATCAAGTTTTGAATGTTGGGAAAGAGATAAAAGAGGTGCGTCAAAACGGTGACCGCACTGCACCACGGGAAAGACCAGAAACCACAGCGGGCATCACCCAAAAAGTAGATACAGGTTGTGGACACCTTTATGTAACGATAAATTCTGATACAAAAGGAGCTTGTGAAGTCTTTACCCAAATGGGAAAAGTAGGTGGTTGTGCTTCTGCTCAATTGGAAGCAATTGCACGACTGACATCACTATGTTTGCGCTCAAACGTGAAAGTTTCTTCGCTCATCAAACAACTTCGTGGTATTCGTTGTCCGTCGCCAATGTGGCATAATGGTGACATGATTACATCTTGCTCAGATGGAGTAGCAAGATCATTGGAAAAATATTTGAATATTGATCCTGATTCGTTACAAGATATCGAAGAGATAAACAAAAATTATGCGAAGCAAATGCAAAAATCAAAAACCACAATGCACTCAACTTGTCCTGATTGTGGCAGTTCAGTAGAACACAGTGAGGGTTGTCTGAAATGTCATTCTTGCGGTTGGTCAAAATGCTAAATTTATGAATTTAAAAAAAAGCGAACAAATTTACTGTTCGCTTTTTTTGTGTTCAAAAGCAATTGACAAATAGAAGAATAATAAAATTTTGCACAAAAATAGAAAATTTGGGAGAAAAATTATGCCGTATATCTCGAACACAGACAATGAACGCAAACAAATGCTTGCCGAAATTGGTGTTGATAATTTTGAAAAATTGGTGGAAAATATTCCACAAAAATTTCGTGAAAATGTGAAATTACAATTAGACGATGCAATGTCTGAATTGGAAATTTTCCGTAAAATAAGCAAACTTGCTAATAAAAATAATGCGTGTGCAAATTCATTTTTAGGAGCTGGAGTTTATGATCATTTTATTCCTGCTGCAGTTGATCATGTTGTGTTAAATCCTGAATTTCATACTGCTTACACACCGTATCAAGCGGAGGTTAGCCAGGGAACTTTGCAATACATTTACGAATATCAAACGCTTATTTGCGAACTTACAGGAATGGAAGTTGCCAATGCTGGTATGTATGATGGTGCCACCGCAGCTGCTGAAGCAATTTTGATGGCAGTTCGTAAAACGAAAAAATTTCGTGCAGTAATTGGTGGAACAGTAAATCTAGATTTTATCAATGTTATTAAAGCATATACAGAAGGAATTAATCTTGAACTAGTTACAGTTAAAACTAAAAATGGACAAGTTGATTTAGATATTTTGAAGACAGAAATAACTGATGAAACTGCTTGTTTTTTGCTTCAAACTCCCAATTATTTTGGCAGTATTGAAGATGCTTTTGCGATTGGAGAAATAGTTCACAGCAGTAAAAAAGCACTATTTATTACCGCAGTTGACCCACTTTCACTTTCACTTTTGAATGCACCTTCAGAATATAATGCAGATATTGTAGTTGGTGAAGGTCAAGGACTTGGTAATGGGATGAATTTTGGAGGTCCTCTTTTCGGTTTTTTAGCTACAAATCTTAAACTTTCTCGTTCAATGCCGGGCAGGGTTGTAGGAGCTACTCTCGATGCTGATGGTGAGATTGCGTATGCTCTCACATTACAAGCAAGAGAACAACACATTCGTCGTGCTAAAGCGACTTCTAATATTTGTTCAAATGAAGCGTTATGTTGCCTTGCTGCTACTGTTTATATGTGCTTGATGGGTAAGCGTGGAATGAAAGAAGTTGCGGAACAATCTGCTACAAAAGCACATTATTTAGCAAATGAAATTGAAAAATTAGACGGATTTTCAAGAACTTTCCAAACACCATTTTTTAAAGAATTTGCGATAAATACTCCTATCGCAGCTAAAAAAATCATCGAAAAACTGAAAGTGAAAAATATTTTTCCAGGTGTAGAAATTGGCGAAAATACGCTCCTCCTTGCGGTTACAGAAAAGAAGAGAAAATGTGATTTAGATGAACTTGTCAAAGCATTTGCGGAGGTTCAAAATGACTAAAACAATTTTTGAAAAAACTTCGGTAGGAAGAGTAGGTTTCACACTTCCGAAAAATGATGTAAGTACTGAGAATGGAATTCCTGAAAATTTTAAAAGAAAAGTAGAAGCTAATTTACCAGAAGTTAGCGAACTTGATGTAATGCGTCATTTTACGGAACTTGGTGGGAAAAATCATTCGGTAGAAAAAGGATTTTATCCGCTTGGCTCTTGTACAATGAAATACAATCCAAAATTAAATGAGACTCTCGTTCGTAATGTGGGATTTGGCAATATTCACCCACTTCAACCACAAGAAACCGTACAAGGAGCACTCGAAATTTTGTTTGAATTGCAACAAGATTTAGCTGAAATTTCTGGTTTGCCAGCAGTAACTTTGCAACCGGTTGCGGGAGCACACGGGGAATTTGTCGGGCTCAAAATTATGAGTGCATATCACAATGCAAAAGATAATAAAAAAACTAAAATTATTTTACCAGATTCTGCACACGGAACAAATCCTGCTAGCGTAATTTTGGCAGGTTACGAAGTGGTGGAAATTGCCTCTAATGAAAAAGGAATGGTTGATATTGAAGCTTTGAAAAATGCAGTTGACGATGAGACGGCTGGTTTTATGCTCACAAATCCAAACACGCTTGGAATTTTTGAAACTCAGATTGAAGAGATTGCTGAAATTATTCACGGTGTGGATGGTTTGATGTATATGGATGGTGCAAATTTAAATGCACTTTTGGGCATTGTGAGGCCGGGAGAAATCGGCTTTGACATAATGCATTTTAATTTACACAAAACATTTGCTACTCCGCACGGTGGTGGTGGGC
>CAZWYK010000068.1:0-6447 GCA_964638205.1 uncultured Candidatus Cloacimonadota bacterium
CGATTAAATTTTTTCCACATTTTTTGGGGAAGAGATAAAGGTGGTCTGAACTTGTGGAAACACCACTTAGCATCATTTCCAATAAGCCAACTTGGGTGCTGACTGAAATTGCATCTTCATCAATTTCACGCCAGACTTCGTAGTGATTTACCAGCCAATCGAACAATTCCTGATTTTGCATTTTGGGAATGTTACGAGTAAGAGATTGATACAAATGGTGATGAGTATTGACGAAACCTGGTAACACAACCATTTTAGAAGCATCGATGATTTTATCAAAACTACCGTGCAAATCATCTTTTCCGATTGAGATAATTTTATCGTTTTCGATTAAGATATGTCCACCATCCCACTCTTCCATTTTGTCGTTCATGGTGGCAATATATTTTGGATTTTGAATTAAAGTTCTCATAAAATCTCCTTCAACATTTTATAGAAAAGTGAAATCGGAAAACCCATTACGTTAAAATAACAGCCCGTAATTTTTTTCACAAATTGGCTTCCAAAACCTTGAATTCCGTAAGCTCCCGCTTTATCGAACGGTTCGTTTGTTGCAATATAATTTTCAATTTCTTGAGCAGAAAGAGTGGAAAATTCTACTCTCGTTTTTTCATAATCTACATAAATTTGATTTCTGTATGAAATAGCGATTCCCGTGTAAACATAATGGAAATTATCTGAAAGTTCGGTTAAAAACTGGGCAGCTTGAAATTTGTCTTTTGGCTTTTCCAAAATACGTTTGTCTGCAAAAACGATAGTATCTGCCGCCACAATTAAATTGTCATTATTAACTTTATTACGCACGGCGAGTGCTTTGTTTCTTGCATGAAATTTCACCAATTTTATGGGATTTTGAAAAACCTTTTCTTCTTCAATGTTAGCTGGTAACTGCAACGCTTTAATGCCAACTAAATCAAAAATCTCTTTCCTTCGTGGCGAAGCAGAGGCAAGAATGACTTGCTTATTTTTTAATAATTTATGAATCAATCAATACTCCTAAATTTCTTTAAAATTTTTACACATTCAATTTTCTATACATTCATTTCTTGACAATAAATTTAATGAAAAAAAATAAGAAAAGTATAAAAGAACAGAGGTTAAAATGAAAAAGAATGACAGTTTTCAAAATAAAAAAACAGAGATTTTAGAGTATAATCGTAAAATATTTAGAGAATTCAAACAATCGTTAAAAGATACTGTTTTTGATGAAACTTTAACACTTTACATTTTGCGACCAATTGCGTTTATTTTTGTGAAAATGCTTTATTCCACATCAATTACGCCAAATCAAGTTTCGTTTGCCGCTATTATTTTGGGTTTTATTAGTGCTTTTTTTTTCGCACTTGGTGATGTTACAATTGTTGGAATTCCGCACATAAATTTTATTATCGGCGGAATTTTATATTTCTTCATTTTAGTTCTAGATTGCGTGGATGGAATGATTGCGCGTTTGAAAAAAAATGGTACGCTAACTGGTAGAATTATTGATGGTTTTGCGGATTATACCGTGGGTATTTCCGTTTATGTTGGTTTGGGTATTGGCTTTGATAAAATGGGCGGTTTAGGTTTTCCAATTTCACACTGGTGGCTTTTGATAATTGCCGCCGCGAGTCATATTTTTCATTCTGTTATTGTAGATTATTATCGTGTTGAATTTATGTCACACGGGTTGGGAAAATCTGGCTCAGCGTGGGAAGATAAGAAAAAATTCAAGGCAGAATTAGCAAAAATTAAACATGAAAAAGGTCACTTTATTGATAAATTTTTGATAACGCTTTACATCGGTTATTCTCATTTACAGCTTTTTCAATTAACAAAAAAAGAGAGTTTCGAGCAAAAACCATATTTTGATGCGAACCAATTTTTGATAAAATTATGGTTTTGGATAGGTCCAACGGCTCATATTTTTGCCCTAATTTTCGCAGTTATCATATTTCGAATAGAATATTTTTTCATTTACACAATAGGTATTGCAAATGTGTATATGCTTATTTTATGGATAATTCAAGTCAAAATTAAGCGTAAGCTTCGAGCTTAAAATTATGGTAAAATTAGTTTAATTATTTTTTCGGAACTGTGTGAATTGTCTTCTACAAATTTGAAAGTTGCTTCTTTTAGCATCTTCAATTTCGATGAATTATTCATTAAATCAAAAAAAACAGCCAAGTCATTTGCTGAAAAAATTATCTTCCCTAAATTCAAATTATGCATTGAAATTGCTTCGTCCAGAATTTTTATGTTTGGTCCAAAAGAAACCGCACAACCGTAAACAGCTGGTTCGATCACAGAATGAACTCCTGCTCCAAATCCTGCTCCAACATAGGCTAAATTGGCGTATTTATAGAGATCAGCAAGAATACCAACTGTATCTATAATGATGGCATTTGCTTTAATTTTATCTTTTATTTGGGAAAATCGTTGAGTAGAAATTTTGTTTTTTGCTAACCTATTTTCGATTTTTAAAAGAGTTTTTTCATCTACTTCGTGTGGCACAAAAATCAATCTATTTTCCAATTTATTGAGCGATTTATCACCGTTTGGGTATCGTGTTTTTATTGCACCAAACACAACATTAAAATCAGAATCGATAATGCTACCAAAAATAATGTTTTTAGAATCACAAATTTCGGGTAAAAAATGTTTTGTTTTATTTTGCTTTTTTCGTTCAATTATTTGGTCAAATCGAGTATCGCTAATTGTAATAATTTTGTCATTGGAAACAAGCTTTTTGAAATTATTAGCCAATCGTTCAGAGCCAACTATAACTAATTCAAAATGTTTAAAAACCCAAGAATTAAAAGTTTTTAATGGCCATTTTAGACGACTTGATTCATTGTATAAATTGCCGTTTATGAGGAATGTTTTTACCTTAAATGATTTAGCGATAAATAGATGGGTTGGCCAAATATCGTGCCGTGTGATGATAAATAGATGAGGTTGAAATTTGGCAAAAAAAAGGTAAACGCTTCCCATAAAATCGAAGGGTAAATAGCAAACAGCATCAAATAATTTTGAATCTTTTTCTTTTTCAAAAATCGTAGGTGAGAAAAAACTTTGCAACACAAAATATTTATCATGATCAATTCGTCTTAAAATTGGTTTTAATTGTTCAAATTCACCAGCCGATGCGGCGTGCAATAACACTAATTTGCGTTTTGATTTTTCTTGTTTAATTTTAATTAATGCATTTTCCCATGAAATTGGTAAATCTCTAAAACGCGTTCTAATTTTATGGTTAAAAATGCTCGAAAAGATTAGAATTATCCAAAAAATGGGAGATAAAAGCAAGTAAAAAATGTATAATAGCATTAACTTTTAGCGATACTTTAAAATGGTATCCACAAATTCGCGAAATGCCCCATCGCCACCATTGCGACTTGTTATCAAATCTGGATTAAATTGGTCTAAAATGATACTACTTTTTGGCATTGCAGTCAAACCAACTGATTTTAAAACATCTAAATCATTGATGTCATCGCCGATATATGCTACCGTTTCTAACGAAATATTCAGATTTCGGCACAAAGATTTTAACCTTTTTAATTTTTCTTTTTCGCCTAAAAATAGATGTTTAATATTTAATTTTTCAGCTCTTCGTTTGACCATTTCTGTGCTTTCGCCAGTCATAATCGCAACTGGGATTTTGTGCTTTTCCAAAATATGCATTGCCATGCCATCGTAAGTCGAAAATGCTTTTATCGTTTCCCCTTCAGCGGTGTAATACATTTTTGCATCTGTCCAAACTCCATCAATATCGGTTGCGATTAGCTTTATCTTTTTTGCATTTTTTTTGAATTTACTTTCATTAAATTTTACCATTCGATATCCTCTTCGGTCATTACTGTATCGGCCAAAATGTCAATTTTTGACTTTTTCCCAATTAGTTTATCAATTTTCATTGGCGATATTCCACTTCCTGGACCTTTTGTAGTCAACATTTTACGAGAAATAATATCACCTTTTTTGATATCAATGAAAGAGACAATGCTTTTTGCCAATTTCTTAAATATGGGTGCCTCAGATTCTTGCATCTCTTTTTGAAAAGTACCCATTGCTTCTTCGATATGTCGAATGTCACGCACCATCTTTGCAAAGCCTTGTGGTTCAAGTGATGCCGCGTGATCTCCACCTTTCATAGTGCGATCGAGAGTAAAATGTCGCTCGATAATTTTTGCACCTAATGCTACTGCAACAGGCGGAATGGCGATACCTTGTTCGTGACCAGAATAACCAACTATATTTTCGGGAAATTCTTGCTGGTAGGTTTTCAAAACGTTTAGATTGATCTCATTAAATTTTGCAGGATAAGTTGAGGTGCATTGTAAAATTGCAATTTCTTGATTGAACTGCTCAACATGTTGAACTGCCTGTTTTACAATTGACATATTAGCCATTCCCGTTGATAAAATCATCGGTTTGTTTTTCTTTGCAGTATGCTCTAATAACGGGAAATTAGTTAAATCTGCAGATGCCATTTTGAAAAACAGAATTCCTAGTTCATCTAAAAAATCGATACTTTCTTCATCCCAGCCCGACGCACAAAATAGGATATTTTTTGTATTACAATAATCTAATAATTCACGATAATCCGATTCAGAAAGCTCAAGTGCATGCTTGTGCTCACCGTAAGTTTTTCCAAAACTATTTCGATTGTCATACGCCATTTCTAAGCCTTCTTTAGTCAAAATACGACTGATTGTCCGCTTTTGCAATTTTACAGCATCAGCACCACATTCCTTAGCTTCGTCAATTAATTTCTTAGCAGTATTTACATTACCTTGATGATTTATGCCAATTTCAGCAATTATAAATGTTTGCTCATTATCACCGACTAATTTGTTTCCTAATTTAATTGTATTCATTTTTCCTCTTTCAATTCTTGATATATTTTTTCTAATGTTATAAAATCTATTTCACTGTCAATTTCACCTGAGTATTCTTCATCAAAGATGACATGTCCAATTTTCCCACCTAACCGATTACCTGTATTATTAAATTGTTTTCGTGTGAAAATGTATAATGAACCATTTTCGACATAGCGAATATCTTCCACTTTCATATCTTGTCGCCTGGGTCGATTTAAAAAATCATATTCTGCGATTGTTTCATTATCCTTAATTCTCCAAAAAAAACGATGTGTTGGTGAAATAGACAATAATGAATCGCAATTTTCTTTTATAAATTTCTCTAACGCATTTTGCACTGCATTTTGGGGTCGAATTGGACTTGTTGCCTGTAATAACACCACAATATCAGGCTTGTGTGAAATTTCCGATAGTGCGTGTTCTACAGCAGATTCTGTCGTTGCTACATCTCCCGATAGATAATCAGGTCGCCAAATAATTTTTGCACCTGCATTTTGAGAAATATCTGCAATCTTTTTGTCATCTGTCGAAACATATACAGTTCCCATTGATTCAGATTGCAATGCATGTTCAATCGAATGGACAATTAATGGTTTTCCACCAAAATCTTTAATGTTTTTGCCAGGGACACCTTTGCTTCCACCTCGTGCAGGAATGATTGTGATGATGTTCATTTTAAATAATCCTTTTTGTGTCGTTTAGTTGGACAATTTTGGTGTCCAAGTGTCCAAGTTATGTTTGTCGTACCAATTATACACTCGTCCGTTATGTGCTATAAACATTATACAGCAACACAGCCCTTGCGTGTTTTCCCATTGCAGTTGGGAATAATTTTCTTGCTTCATCTGGCGTAAATTCTATTTTTTTATTATCTTTCCAGACAAAAAAGGATAATTCTTCTCCAGATTTTTTATCAAAACTAAGTCCCGTCCACATACTATTGTTTTTATCCATTTTTCACTCCTTATTTCCTTTTCCTTTATGTCGTTTAGGGTGTTTCAGATCTACAACTATTTTTCCTTTTCCGAAATGCTTATCAAATAGTTTTGTTGAACTCATTTCTTCCCTCCGTTTATCAGCCTGTTAATATAAAAAAACTTCGTATAACAAGGCGTTCGGCCGCTATATCCCTTATTCATCGAATGCATCTGCATCTATTTTCAAGCATACTTTTTCTTTTTCGAATTCTTCTCTTACATCAGCTATATCATTCACAAGTTGCTCATCATCATTTATAAGCCGAAGAATGAGTGTGAATTCTATATCGTCTTCAATTTCATTGTTTGCTAATACATCAAAAACGTCTTTTATTTCACCTTGGTCATGCTCATACCTGCTCTCTTCAATGTTTTCCTTAATTCTACTTATTAGAGATTTTTTTAAGTTCATTGCATCTCCTTTTAATTTTTATTTATATTAATAATATAACTAGAAACAATAAAAAAGAAACTAAAAAAATATAATTTAGTTTCTTTTTTATTAAAAATAGATTTAAAATTTAAATTAAAAATGGAGACTCAGACAAGATTCGAACTTGCATAAGATAGGGTTGCAACCTACCGCCTAACCAATTAGACAACTG
>CAZWYK010000069.1:0-6432 GCA_964638205.1 uncultured Candidatus Cloacimonadota bacterium
ATTTGGAAACGGGAAGAACTCATCAGATTCGTGTCCATTTTTCCCATTTTAATTGTCCTATTTTAGGTGATGAAACCTATTCAAGTTTGAAAAGAACACTCAATAATATTCCAAATCATTACCATAAAAAAGTAAAATATCTTTTGGCAAATCATCTTAAACGACAAGCTTTGCACGCATTTCAGCTAAAATTTATTCATCCAATTACAGAAGAATTAGTAGATGTGACAGCACCCATTCCAAAAGATATGCAGTATACATTAGATTGGTTGGAGAATTTTTTTGGAGATGTAATTGAATGATTGACAGATTTATCTCAAAACAAAAATGGAGTTCATGATGAATTGTGAAAATAAACAGCGAAATTTAGAGAATTGTAACTGCACTTATGCGTGCAGCAAAAAAGGTATTTGTTGCGAATGTATCAGCTATCATCGTTCGATGCGACAATTGCCAGCTTGCTATTTTCCGAAAGATGCAGAGAAAACTTACGACCGTTCATTTGAATATTTTGGACAATTATTAAATGAGGGTAAAGTATGATTTTTTTGAAATCACTAATTTTTATTTTATTCAATCTGTTTTTGGGTTTTTCCTTGATTTTTTCAATAAAGCTTTTCTTGTTTATACCCAAAAAAGAGAAAAAAATATTTTACCGAAAAGTTCCGTTTACCCCCGCTTTTGTCCATCGGAAAAAAAAGTGGCTTATAGATAAACTTCATTCTGCTTTAGCACAATACATTGCTGATGCAAAAAATAAAAACATTGATTCACGCGTTTCTAAATGGGAAACTAAAATTTATAAATCAACTCACAAAAAATTAGAAAAAATTATGAGAATTCCATTTTTACCAAATTCATTAAAAACTAAAATTAGGGAAATTACAGCTACTTTTATTTATCAAATTGCCAAATATTTTTTTCGTAATTTTGTGCCCTATTTGATGAGTAGGTACCATTTGATAAAATACATTGAGTTGCTTGATTTGAAGCTTGATGTTGAAGTAATTGAAGATTATTTCAATCGATACATTTACCGATTTTTATTGGCAATTTCACTGACGCTTTCATTCTTAGTTGGAATTGGTAATATGATTGTATTTTTGATTTTAAATTAATAAAAAAGGATAAATAATGAAAAAAAAAGTGATTATTATTGTAGTTGTAATTGTGATGATTTTAGTTGTAATTGGTATCTCAAAATCAACGGAAAAAAATGAGAATTTAGGGATTTCGCCAAAAGTGAAAGCTCATCTTGTGGAGAATGGCACAATTGTGGTGAAACTAGAAGAAACTGGCGAAATTGAACCAATTAAAGTGATTGAAATTAAATCTAAAATTAGCGGTAAAATTATCAATTTTTTTGTGGAAGAAGGTGATTTTATTCAAAAAGGTGATGTTGTTGCAGAAATAGAACCAGACTATAATCAAGCGGAAACGATGTCGCGCTTAAAGAAAAATCTTGAATTAGCACAGATTAGATTGAAAAATGCAGAAGAAGATTTTTCTGAAAATAAAGAAATGCTTAAAGAAAAATTTATTTCACAAAGTAAATTTGACGATATTGCAGATGAAAAAAAACGTGCTCAACTTGAGTATGAATCCGCTTTTAATCAATATGAACTCATCAAAGAAATTGAGACGGAAAACAATGTTTCAAAAATTATTTCAAGTGCCTCTGGAACTGTTATTAGCAGACCTGTGGAAGAAGGTGAAATGGTGGTGTCCAATGTTGGTTCTGTTAGTGCTGGCACGATTATTGCGGTTTTGGCAGATTTGAAGAGAATGGTCGTGAAAGCTCATATTAATGAGGTAGATATTTCAAAAATTGCTAAAAATCAAAAAGTGCAAATTCAAGTAGATGCCTACCCGTACGAAAATTTTGTTGGAACAATTACTAAGGTTGCACCAATGGCGATTTCGCACAACAATATCAAAGCGTTTCCGATTGAAGTGGAAATTGATGAAGTTGACGAAACACTAAAACCAGGAATGACTGCGAACATTACGATTGTTGGCGAAAAGAAAAAAGACATTGTGGTAGTACCGATTCGGTGCATTTTTTCTAATAAAGACGGACAAGATATCGTTTATAAAGTAGAAAATGATACTATTTCTGAAAATGTTGTTGTGAAAACTGGTATCAATAATTTTCAAAAAGTAGAAATTATCAATGGTTTGGAAGTTGGTGATAGCATTTCATTTTCCGAACCAAACGCAAAAAACAATATGAAAATTAATTTTAGATTTTAGGAGGCTCAAATGAAATATACATTTTTTTTAACAGTAATATTTTTGTCAATTATTGCTTGTACGCCAGTTAATCAAACAGTTTCACGGATTTCTATCGATAAAATTGCCGATATCAGCGGAAATTGGAATGATACTGATTCCAAGCTGGTAGCAGAACAAATGGTGCGTGATTTGATGTATCGAATTTGGATCTCTGATTTTCAGATGGAATACGCTAAAAAACCGACTTTAATTGTAGGAACAGTTCGCAATAAAAGTTCGGAACACATTCAAACGGACACTTTTGTAAAGGATATTGAACGCGAGCTTTTAAATAGTGGTAAAGTAAAATTTGTGGCAGATAAGCTTCAGCGTGCAGAAGTGCGGGAGGAACGGCTTGAACAGCAATCTTTTGCGTCAGCAGAGAGTGCCAAAAAATTAGCAGCGGAACTTGGTGCAGATTTTATGTTAAATGGAGAAATTACTTCTATTATTGATGCTGCTGACGGTAAAATGATGAAATATTATCAAATTAATATGGAATTAATAAAAATTGAAACGAATGAAATTGTTTGGATTGGAGATAAAAAAATTAAAAAGTTTATTTCTCAAAAGAAAACAAAATGGTGATTTTCCAAAAAATAAAATGCGAAATATAATTGTCGTAGTTCTTATATTTACAATAAGTTGTGCTTCTATTCAAACTGAAAAATCACATTTTAGAGCAATCGAAAATGATGTATTTTCACGAAATTATGCAGCTGCTGTTTTGCGGTTAGAATCTTCAAAAGATAAATTTTACACCAAGAAAGATCGTGTTGTTTACTATCTTGATTTGGGGATGATTTTGCACTTTGCAAAAGAGCATGAAAGAAGTAATAGAATGCTTTCGGAAGCAGAAAGAGGCATTGCAGAACTTTATACTAAATCAATTAGCAGAGCGGCTTCATCACTTTTTTTGAACGACAATGTATTGGAATATGCTGGTGAAGATTACGAAGATATTTATTTAAATATTTTTAAAGCGTTAAATTATTTGGCGTTAAATAAATTTGATGACAGTTTTGTGGAAATTCGCAAAATTAACGAAAAATTATCACTCTTGGAACAAAAATACATCAAACTTGCCGACCGATATAACACATCAAAAAATAAGAAAAAACGATTTTCAGCTGGTAAAAACAAATTTCATAATTCGGCATTAAGTCGATATTTGAGTCTACTTTTATATCGTTTCGAAGGTAAAATTGACGATGCACACATCGATAAAAAAAAGATTGACGAGGTGTGGCAATTACAATCTCATACTTACAATTTTCCGAAACCAAATTTGGAAAGTTATTTTTCAAAATCAGCCAAAGTAAAAGTGAATTTTATCAGTTTTGTAGGACGTGCACCTGATAAAAAAGCACAAACTTTACACATTCACACCGAGAAAGATTTATTGATAATTTCAAACTCAAAAGAAAACCAAAATTACAAGCAAAACCTACAAATGATAGATACGATAAATTGGCTTGGAATGCCAGCGGGCTATCATTTTAAATTTCAATTACCAGTTTTGAAACCACGTTTTTCAAAAGTTGGAAAAATTAAAATTATCGTTGATGATAAATATAAAACGGAATTGCAACTTTTGGAAAATATCGGAAAAGTGGCGACGGAAACTTACGAAACCAGAAAGCCACTAATCTATTTGAAAACGATTACGCGGAGTGTAATAAAAGGGCTTGCATCTCAAAAAGGGAAAGAAAAATTAACGCAAAAAATAAATAATCCTCTTTTAGGTCTGGCAGCGAGATTAGCAACAGATGTAGCAGTAAACTTAACTGAGAATGCTGATTTGCGCATCTCAAGATTTTTTCCAGCAAAGGCTTTAATTGGTGAAATTGCCCTGGATGCAGGTATTCATTATTTTAGAATTGAATATTACAGTAAAAATAATCAATTGCTTTTTGTGGATGATTTAGGTGAAGTGGAAATTTCGTCAAAAAAAGCAAATATTTTTGAGTCCTACTATTTGAATTAGGAGAAAATTATGAAAAAAATATTAATTATGCTGACACTAATCTCGTGCTCAGTTGCTTCAAATATGAATGAGCATAAAACTGAAAAAAAACCAAAATGGTTGCAAAATCCAAAATCAGTTTATGCCGATAAATACTATCTTTCTGCGATTGGTCAAGGTGATTCGCGTCAACAAGCAATTAATATGGCAACGGCAAATTTAGCGAAAATATTTGAAGTTAAAGTCAATGCTTCGGAAACGATAGACTTAAAGTATTTAGAAATTTTTAAAAATGAAAAATGGCAATATGAAGAGCAATCTGGAATTCAGAAAAGCATAACAACTAAATCAAATGAGACTCTCTTAAATGTTCAAATTGGTGAAAGTTATGCTGATGAAATGGGACAAGTTTTTGCGATTGCTTATTTGAATCGTTTTGAAACTGCTCAAATTTATAATACTAAAATTTTCGAAAATTCTGCAAAAATACAACATCATTTATCGCAAAAATCGGATAATATTTTACAAAAGTATATTCATTTAGTAGCTGCTTCATCAATTGCGAAAAAAAATGATATTTTGCAAAACCAGTTGAAAATAATTGCTCATAATTTGGATGGCACATTAGATTATGATTTTCAGCAAATTATTGAAGACACTAAGAAAACTGCTCAAAATATTGGTTTTACTGTTAATGTGAAAAATGATGAAAATGGAAAAATTGAAACAGCAATTATTTCGTTATTAACTGACTTAGGATTTGTTATTTCCAACAAACCAATTCTGAAAATTGAAGGTGAAATTAATCTCACTAAAACGGATTTGAAGCGCGATATCGATTTTGTTCGTTATGAATTTCAACTGCAAATTTCAAGTCAGGATGAAATAATTGTGGTAATTTCTAAAAATGGGCGAGAGGGGCACATTTCCAAAAATGAAGCAAAAGCACGATGTGTTCGTACGATAGAAAAGATAATTAACTCAAAAATGAGACAGAAATTAACGGCGTATTTTAGAAGCTTAACGCAGGATTAAATAACGGTTTTACACGATTTTCAATTGACATTGAGAACTAACCTAAAAAAATAGTAAAAAAGATATTTAGAGGAAAATATTTATGGAAGAAAAAGAAATAAATTTAATTGATTATTGGAATGTACTTTGGCAAAAAAGGAAATTTATTGTTATCACCGTTATGATAGTTACGATGCTTTCGGTTGCGCTTAGCTTGTTTTTACCGTTATGGTATAAATCCACTGCTACGATTATGATCCCATCTGGTGGTGGCAATAGTTTTGGTGGTTTGGGTGCGAATTTAAGCTCTTTTGGACTGGGAAATGTTTTTGGCGGAAGTGAAGATCAAATGAAAATTATGACGATTTTGAAGAGTAAAAAAATGCTGGAATTACTCGATGAAAAATTTGATTTTCAGGCTAAATATGAAGAAGAATATAAATTCAAAACTTATGCAAAATTAAAATCAAACTATCGAGTTGAAGTTGGAGAAGAAGATCAAATCTTTATTTCAATTTTGGATAAAGATCAAAATAAAGTTGCGGATATGACCAATTATGCTGTTCATTGTTTGGATAGCTTAAATATAGCTTTCAATACTTCAAAAGCAAAAAATAACCGTGAATTTGTGGAAAATCGTATCAATATAACGGTGGATAGTTTAAGCTTTTATGAAAATGAAACAACTGATTTTATGGAAAAAAATGGAATTATTAGTTTAAATGAACAACTTACTGCGGAAGTAGAAAAAGCTGCCGAAATGAAGGCTGAAATTATGGCTCAAGAAATTGAATTAGCTGTAAAAAAAGAAATGTTATCACCTCAAAACCAGCAAATTAAAACTTTGGAAACATCCTTGAATTTATTATCTACGAAATACAACGATTTTTTTGAAAACACAAATAATGATAAACTTTTAATTGATTTGGGGAATGTTCCAAATTTACAAAAGCAATTTGCAAGACTAAAAAGAAAAGTAATGTATTTTAGTAAATTATTAGAATTTTTAGCACCACAATATGAGCAAGCTAAAATTGAAGAAGTACGCAATATACCAACCATTCAGGTAATCGATGAAGCAAAACGACCGGAATGGAAAACAAAACCGAAGAGAGCGTTTATTGTTTTGGCTGCGATGTTTTTTTCTTTTTTCTTTTCGTGGTTTTATGTTTTGTTAG
>CAZWYK010000070.1:0-6307 GCA_964638205.1 uncultured Candidatus Cloacimonadota bacterium
GCAATACAAACTCGCAATTGAAGATAGAGATAGAACTATGCTGATTTGGTTAGGTAAAAACCTACTAAAACAGTCAGATACTGGGCAATTAGATACCGAAGATATTGCACCGTTACCGTGGACTGATGATTTTGATAAAGTAATCGAAGATGTAGGTGTTCAACATGAAGCATCTTGTACTACTGAATTATCATTTAGTAATAGCACTAAGTGCTGTAATGCTGAGGTAGCAACATGCCGTTAAGTAAAGGTCAAATCGATATTACTAAGTCTGATGCACGATTTAAAGTCGCTGTATGCGGTCGTAGATTTGGCAAAACTTACTTAGCAATGCGTGAACTTGCTAAACACGCAACAACACCGCACACAAACAGCTTTTATGTTGCGCCCACATACCGACAAGCAAAACAAGTGATGTGGGATACACTTACGAACAAACTACGCAGTTTAAATTGGGTTAAAAACATTAACAAATCAGATTTGCGTATTGATTTAGTTAACGGTAGCACCATCTCGTTACGAGGTGCAAACAATTTTGATAGTATGCGTGGTGTAGCACTTGACCACCTTGTAATGGATGAGTTCAGTTACACCGATAGTAAAGCGTGGACTGAAGTACTAAGACCTACATTATCAGATAGATTAGGCAATGCATTGTTTATTACAACACCTGCAGGTCAAGGTAATTGGTCATTTGATTTGTACAATAGAGGTCAAGAAACTAACAATGATTGGGCTAGTTTTCAGTTCACTACATTAGACGGTGGTAATGTTACTGAAGAAGAAATTGCTGATGCACGCAAAGATTTAGACGAACGCACATTCAGACAAGAATATGAAGCAAGTTTTGAAACTTATGCAGGTCAGATTTACTACGGATTTGATGTTAAAACGCATGTTAAAGAGTACGAAGGCGATGTTAACAAGATTAAATCAATTAATGTATTCTGTGATTTCAATGTCAATCCGATGTCAGCAGTTGTATTAGTTGAAACAGACTTTGGATTACACGCAGTTGATGAAATTATCATTTACGGTAGTAATACACATGAATTAGCCGAAGAAGTACGCAATCGTTACAAAACACAACGAGTTACAGCGTATCCCGACCCTGCATCAACACAACGCAAAACATCTGCACAAGGTAGAACTGATTACAGTATTTTGCAGAATGCAGGTTTCAACATGAAGGTTAGGCGAAAGCACCCCGCTGTTAGAGATAGAATAAATGCGGTAAATAGTGTATTAGCACCTATTAACGGTAAACCTAAGTTGTTGATTAGTCCTAAGTGCAAGACTTTAATCAATTGTTTGATTAAACAAGAATACAAAGAAGGCACGCAAGTACCTGATAAAGATTCAGGTTACGACCATTTAAACGATGCACTAGGCTACGGTATTGAGTTTATCTACCCAATTCGCACCGAAGTAGAACCATTAACAAACGCTCAACTATCGAGTTGGGAAAGCAGAACATTTTAAGGATTAATTATGTCATACACAATAGAACAAGTAGAACAAAAGCACACTGCGTACGATAAGCACATTGATGAATGGCGATTCTTTAGTGATAGCTTTTTAGGTGGTGAATCATACAAACAAGGTGAATACTTAACACGCTATGAAAGTGAAATCGATAACGATGATGCTTACAACGCACGCATTCAACAAACACCAATTGATAATCACTGCGCTAGTGTAATTCAAATTTACAACAGTTTCTTATTCAGAGAAAGTGTTACTAGAAGTCTAGGCTCTTTGCAAAATAACCCGTTCTTGGAGTTGTTTTTAAAAGATAGTGATACCGAAGGTCGTAGTTGGAATAACTTCGTTAAACAAGCGAATGAGCAAGCATCAGTGTACGGACATTGTTGGGTTGTATTAGACAGACCTAATATTCAGTTCAAAACACAAGCAGAAGAAATTGATGCTAATGTTAGACCTTATGTGAGTATGTTCACTGCACCTAATGTAGTTGATTGGAAGTACGAGTACACCAACAACGGTTTAATTGAATTATCTGAGTTGAAGGTAATTGAAGCATCATCAGTAGATTTTACTGTTTACAAGATATTCTACCGTGATAAAACTGATACGGTTATTGTTAATCACAAAAATAAGCGTGAACTACAGTTACTTAAATCAGTACCTAATCCCTACAACAAAATACTCGCAGTAACGTTGTACGCTAGACGAAGTAATGTACTAGGTTTAGGTTATTCAGACATTAGCGACATCGCTACACATCAAAAAGCCATTTACAACGAGCGAAGCGAAGTTGAACAAGCAATTCGATTGAATGTTCACAGTATCTTAGCAAGTGAAAGTGGTGTACAAGTTGGGCCAGGTGCAGGTGGTAGATGCATAATCCCTGAAAACACAGACCCTTCATTGAAACCTTACTTCTTAGATAGTAACAGTGATATTGCTGTAATCATGGCTAGTATCGAACATAAGGTCGATGCAATCAACATCATGGCGAATGTGGGTAGTGTTAGAGCAATTGAAAGTAAAAAACTATCAGGTGTTGCATTAGAAACAGAATTTCAACTACTGAACGCTAGACTTGCTGAAAAAGCCGATAACCTTGAGCTGTTTGAAGAACAAGTATTCAAGATGTTCGCAACTATGGTATCAGTGAATTACGATGGTGAAATTAATTACCCTAATTCATTCAATATTCGCGACAAGTATGTTGATTTGAACTTTCTACAGCAAGCGAAAGTATCAAATGTTAATAGTGATACCTTCAACAAAGAAATTGATAAGCAAATCGCTAATTTAGCCATCAAAGAAGAAGGCTTATTGCAAGATGCGTTAGATGAAATCGATACCAATGAAGTTAAAACTACATTAGTTGATGATACTAACGTAAATATATAAATACAATACAACACTGCGTTTAGCAGGTACGGAACTACACCGTTTGTAGGCAACTCGAACATAAGAGGAAAAAATAATGTCAGAAGTAACTGAAACTGAAAATTCTCAGGATATTGATGCAACTGCAACATCACAAACAGCGCAGGTAGAAATGATTGAAAAATCTAAGGTTAACGATATTGTACAATCGCGAATTGCACGAGCTGAAAAGAAAGTGCGTGATGAATACAATGATGTTGATGTTGAATTATACAATCAACTAGTTCAAGAAAAGCAAAACGCTAAACAGTTGATGCTAAAAGAGCAAGGTAAGTTTGATGAATTGTTAAACGAAACCGTAGCACCTTTACAGAATCAGATTAGTGCTTTGAAAGAGCAAATTAGAGTAGAAAAAGTAGACATGAGTATTTTGGGTAGTGCGAGCAACATGAACGCAATCAATCCCGAACAAGTTGTACAGTTGTTACAGAATCAAGTTAAATTCAACGATGGCAACATCGAAGTAATTGATTTGACAACAGGTAATCAACGATATAACAAAGATGCTCAAAAATACACTGTTGACGAGTTAGTTAACGAATTTCTAACTACTAACCCACACTTCGTTAAAGCAAGTGTTGCGGGTAGCGGAACTAGTAGCAACACCGAAACTTCGGGAATTGAGAAAATCGATTGGACTAATGCAGATATGTCAGACCCTGTTATAAGACAACAGTACAAAGACTATAAACGTAATGCCTAATCAAACATTATTTTTTATTTTATAGGAGTGTCATAAAATGGCAAACGAAATCACAACAACTTCATTAACGAAGTTATTCAACGAGATGATTACAGACATCTCATTTACAGCAAACGAAAGTTACATCTTAAAAAATTTAGTTAAGAATGTAGTCGCACCAATGTCAACTACTACTACACAAGTACCTGTATATCCTACAGACACTATTGCTAGTGCAGTTGCTGAAGGTACTGATTACACAACTAACACTGATATTGTACCAACAGACCTTGATTTGACGGTGTCTGAGCATGTTCTAATGTCAACTTTAACAGACTTATCTGCTAGTGTTGGTAATAGAAACAACATCATGGACATTATCAATTACCTAGGTTCAGGTGTAGCAAAGCGACAAGACCAAGATATTTCAGGTTTGTTCACATCATTCAGTACTGAGAAAGGGCCGGGTGCAGGTGCAGAATTAACACCATCACACATTTTCCAAGCAGTAGCATCTTTGCGTGGTAATAATGTAACAGGTGAAATTGTAGCAGTGTTACATCCTGCTCAAGTTTACGCAGTACAAAACGCGCTAACTAACTCATTCATTCCACAATCAAACGCGGCAACAGCAGAAGCTGTAATGCGTAACGGTTTTGTTGGTGAATTAGCAGGTGTTAATGTATTCCAATCTACATCAGTACAAGTTGATGGTAGTGGTGATGCAATTGGTGCTGTATTCGCGCGTGATGCAATTGCATTAGCGGACAGAGGTGTTAGTACTGAGATTGAGCGTAATGCTAGTCTACGTGCTTCAGAAATTGTTACCACAGGTACTTGGGCTGAAGGAATTCTTCACAATACTTACGGTGTTAAATTAACTTCTGATTCTATTGTTTAATTCGTAATGGCATATAGTACAGACGCAGATGTCCAAGAGTTGTTTCCTGATTTACAGGATTACGACAATTTGAGTTTTAGTGATGACCATGCTAGAACACAAGCGGATATACAACGCAAATTGAGAATTGATTGGTATCCGATGTACCTGCAAAGTGTTAAAAACGCTAGCAGTACATCAGAGATGGATAATACCAAACTAACTGATTCGCAGTTTAAGAACGCGTCTGTATACCATGTGTTGAGTTATTACATTCTACCTAAGTTGTCTGATTTTGTTGAAGGCGATAAGTTTACAAGTGCAATGGAGTTTTACAGAACTCGCTTTGAAGAAGAATTTGATGCCATCTTAGCCGATGGTGTTGAGTACGATAGTGATGGTGATTCAACTATCACTAACAAAGAGAAATCCGTTAAAACTTCAGTGTACATGCGAAGATAATCATGAGTTTAAGAGAACAAATTGTTGAAGATTTAGTTTCAACACTACGCGATGCCAACAACGGCAACATACGGTTTGTGTCGAGAAAAATATTAAGCGAAAGCGATTTTTCAAGACAACAATACCCACTTGTTATTGTTGGTGCTAGTGATGAAACAAGAAGCGATTTAACGATGACAGGTACTTCAGGTACGCGTGAATCGTTCTTAGACATTACATTATTGGGCTTTGTTTCAGGTGCTAAACGCGAAATTGATACTTTACGCAATCGATTAATCGAAGATGTTGAAGTAGCAATTGATGCTGATAGAACACGAAACGGTCTTGCATTAAACACACAACTTACTACTGTTGCTGTTGATAACTTCGATTTAGTCGATGAACAGAAAACAGTTGGTAGAGTGGATTTAACTATTGAAATACATTATGTTTACACACGAGGTACACCATGAATATAAGAATCACGAACGGTACTGATACTCGCACCATCAATAGTGATGATGTTAAGAGTTGGGAAGCGATTGGGTGGAAGGCTGTTGATTCAGCTCAAACTAAATCAACACCTAAATCAACTGTAAAAGATACCAAAACATCTAACAAGGAGTAATTTAAGATGGCAAATCATTACACAGGTCAAGAAGGGTCGTTAACGGTTAACGCTGTTGCGATTGGCCAATTACAAAACATTAGTGTTGATTACACGGTTAATACAGTTGAATCAACTGTAATGGGCGACAACACTAAAACCTTTATGTCAGGCTTGAAAGAGTGGACTGCAACTGCAACTATCAGTTACAACGAAGCTGACCAAGGCACTATAAACACCGCTATTAACACTGATGCTGAGGTTGCTTTTGTAGCATACCCTAGTGCTAGTACAGGTGGCGAACCTAAGTTATCAGGCAATGTTATTATCACAGGACTATCAGTTTCATCTAGTACAGATGCGTTAGTTACAGGTGATATTAGTATGCAAGGTTCTGGCGACTTAACACTAGGTGTGGCTACTTAATATGCCTGTACCTATGATTGTAGGTTCGGTTGCAAGGTTTCTAGTTAGAAAGTCTGCACTGAACGCTATTTTCAAGAAAAACGATAAGCCCATTAAGTTGGGCTTGTCCCCTATTCGAGTTCACGCTAAATTAGTTGTGAACGCACCTAACATGTCTAAGACTGTTAATACAGCGGGTGCTAAAAAAATAACAGACATAATGCGCTTTGCTAGAAAAAAACTTATCGAGTTTACACCAATCGATAAAAGCAAAGGTAAAAAACAAGCAGGACACCCGGGCTTCGCAAAGCGTGGGTGGAAGTTAGTAGGCAAAGGTATGCGTACTCACATCACTAACCAAGTACACTAC
>CAZWYK010000071.1:0-6225 GCA_964638205.1 uncultured Candidatus Cloacimonadota bacterium
TGCCGGTGAGGCTGTGGCTTTTTCTATGTTCGCAACTTCCATCGAGCAATTGATGGACATTGCAGATGCAGGCGAAGTAATGCCTCCAAAATCAACTTGGTTCGAGCCAAAACTTCGTTCAGGTGTTATTACGCATTTGTTGGATTAATAGAAATTTACACAAAAATGAAAAAATATGCAATAGTCAGTTTAGGTTGCCCAAAAAACCTCGTTGATAGTGAAATTTTCGCCAATATCATCGAGGTAAATGGCTTCACGCAAACAGAAAATTTTAAAGAAGCAAATGTCATCATCATCAATACTTGCGGGTTTATTTTAGATGCAAAAGATGAATCTGTGCAAACTATTTTAGAAATGACAGAATACAAAACTTCAGGAAAATGTGAAAAACTTATCGTAACCGGCTGTTTAGTAAAACGTTACTTCGATGACATAAAGAAAAACATCCCCGAAATTGACTATCTTGTTACTTTAAAAGATTTTAATACTTTTGCTAAAATATTTTCAGCCGTTGCACAAAAAAAACGCAAAATCCTAACTCTACCCCATTTTGCCTACATCCGTATTAGTGATGGCTGTAATAATCGATGTGCCTATTGTGCAATTCCCGATATTCGTGGAAATCTACAAAGTGTTTCAATAGAAAAATTAGTAGAAGAAGCTAAATACATCGCAAATCTTGGTGTAAAAGAATTGATTGTAACCGCACAAGATACAACTCAATATGGTGTTGATATTTACGGCTCTCAAAAACTTTCTGAACTCTTACATGAACTTCATAAAATTAAGGGGATTGAATGGATCCGACTTCTCTATTTACATCCTGCTCACATTTCAAGTAAAATTATCGATACAATCGCACGGTTACCAAAAATTTGCAAATATTTTGAACTTCCACTTCAACATATTAATGATGAAATTTTGCAAAACATGAATCGAAAGGTTACTAAAAAACGAATTGAACAAATTTTATCAGAAATTCGTCAAAAAATTCCAAACGCTGTAATCCGTACTACCTTCATTGTAGGTTATCCAAATGAAAGCAAAGAGAATTTTGCAGAATTGAGAGAATTTATCCAACAACAAAAATTCGAAAGATTAGGAGTTTTCACTTATTCAAAAGAAGAAGACACACCCGCTTTTTCACAAAATAACCAAATAGATGAAGAGACTTCTGAAAATCGGAAAGATGAACTAATGTCAATCCAACAGAATATTTCACAAAACTTTTTAGAAAGTTTAGTAGGCACGAAAATTAAAGTAATTATTGACCGAATTAGTGACGAAGATGATTTTGCTTTTGAAGCTCGCACCTATTTTGACGCACCAGAAATTGACGGCATTGTATTCATCACAGATGGTGAAGCTAAAGTTGGTGACATCGCAGAAGTGAAAATTATTGATGCATGGGAATACGACTTAATTGGTAAATTATAATTTAAAAAGGAAATTCTATGAATAAAAAAATCGCTTTAACTGGCATCAAGCCAACTGGTGTTCCCCATTTAGGAAACTATTTAGGTGCAATTAAACCAGCAATCGAGCTCACTAAAAATTATGATGCACTTTATTTTATTGCAGATTATCACGCGGTCAACTCAATTAAAGATGCAAAAAAATTACGCGAGATGATCTATGAAGTGGCTGCAACTTGGTTGGCTTGTGGATTAGATCCCCAAAAAACAATTTTGTATCAACAATCTGCCATTCCAGAAACTTTGGAACTTTCAACATTTTTAATGGCATTCACACCAAAAGGCTTGATGAACAGAGCACACGCCTACAAAGCAATGGTGCAAAAAAATACAGCAAACAAAAAAGATATCGATGATGGTGTGAACATTGGACTTTTCACTTATCCAATTTTGATGGCTGCAGATATTTTACAATTTGACAGCGATATTGTTCCTGTCGGTGGAGATCAAGCACAACACCTCGAAATGGCTATAGATATTGCTCAAAGCATCAATCATAATTATGGAAAAGAATTACTCAAAATTCCTGTGCCACTTATTCGTAAAAATACAGGAATTGTAACAGGACTTGATGGTCGTAAGATGAGTAAAAGTTATGATAATACTATTCCACTTTTTCTTCCGGCCAAGAAATTACGCAAATTAATTATGAAAATTGTAACAAATTCACAAACAATTGATGAACCCAAAAACCCTGATAAATGTAACGTTTTCGCACTTTACAAACTTTTTGCAAACGATAATCAAATTATAGAAATGCGTCAAAGATATGAAGCTGGTGGAATGGGTTGGGGTCATGTAAAGCAAGAATTATTTGAGTTAATTAATGAACATCTTTCACCATATCGTGATAAGTACAATGAATTGATGCAAAATAAAGAATATATTGATAAAATTCTTGAAGATGGCTCTGCAAAAGCAAAAGCAATTGTTGTTCAAAAAATGAAATTTATCCGTCAAAACATTGGGTTATTTTCAAAATAATTTTATTTTTGATATTGACACCGAAACTTCAAAAATAAAAGTGACGACTATTAAAAGATAGGAGTTCAAATGTTTACATTCTTAATGATAATACATGTAATTATTTCAGTTGCATTAATTTTGGTAATTCTCGCTCAATCCAGCAAAGGTGGAGCGTTAGAAGGTTTAGCAGGTGGAGCTGCATCTAATGTTTTAGGTTCTCAAGGTGCTTCTAGTTTTCTGAAAAATACTACCAAAATTTTGGCAGTTCTTTTTATGTTGAATTGTGTATTTTTGGCGCTACAACTCAAACCATCTACGAAGGTGAAAGAGTCTAAAGCACACAAAGAATTCATGAAAGAACAGACAGAAAAAACACCTGAAGAACTACCAGAATTACCGACAGAAACAATACCAGCTGGTGAATAAGATTTTCGCAGAAGTGGTGGAATTGGCAGACACGCAAGACTAAGGATCTTGTGCCATCTAATGGTGTGGGGGTTCAAATCCCCCCTTCTGCACCAACAAAATAGCCAACCGTAAGGTTGGTTATTTTAGTCTTGAAAATTATTTCCACAAATTTTCCACTCATCTTGCAAAGTTAAATAGAAAAATGAAATATCACCAAAAGTTTCTGGTTCAGTAAATATTTCATCATCTAACTTAAGCATAAAAGACACTTCCACAAAATTATCGTAAATTACAAATTCTAATTCAGAAAAATCAATCGTTTCATGGTTTATCATGCGTAATTCCCAAACGATCAATTCTCTATCGTAATCATCATTTTCATGTTGAAAATCGGTGTGGTAGAATTGCATAATTCCATCCAAATCACCAACAAGAAATGCCTCTTTCATAGTATCATAAATATCCCAAATCTCCATCTCAATAATATCTTCTGGGGATGATGTTTCACAAGAAAATAATGCCACCAACAACAATAAAATCAATAAATATTTCATCGTTCTAAAATTGCAACATTTTCGATGTGATAAGTTTGTGGAAACATATCAAATGCTTGCATTTTTGTGATTTTAAATCCATCGTTTTGCAAATCTTTAAAATCACGCATTTGAGTAACGGGGTTACAACTAACATAAACTATTTTTTTAATTTTATGAGGTATCTTTTTTCTAAAACTTTCATCTAAACCTTTTCGTGGTGGATCAAAAATAATGGTATCAACATTTTCGGAACTAACTAAATCTAGAATTTTATTTTCCACATTTGCACAATAAAATTGGTTGTTTTTTAAGCCGTTTATTTTCGCATTATATTCAGCATCTAAAACTGCATTTTTGTCAATTTCTATGCCAAATACTTTTTCAGTTTTATCTGCTATGAAAATGCCAATAGAACCAACGCCACAATATGCATCAATCACATTTGAACACTCATCAATATTCTGTTTAACAAAATCGTACATTAATTTTGTGGTTCCGATATTAACCTGAAAAAACGAGTTATAGTTCAGTCTAAATTGACAATCTCCAATTTTTTCACTCAGATAATTTTGCCCAAATAATACTTTGTGATCTTTACCTAAAATAACATTCGATTTTTGGGGATTTATATTCTGGATTACCCCCACAATATTGGGGAATTTTTCGCACAGTTTTTTCACAAGTAAATTCGTGAAAGGCATTTTGCGATTTTTTGTTACTAAAATAATCAAAATTTCATTTGTTGCTTTTGAATGACGAATTCCAAAATAGCGAATGTTTCCTCTTCCAGTTTTTTCATCGTAAATTTTCATCTTTGATTTTTGAAGATAATCTTTGAAAATCACGATTAATTCATCAAAAAATGAAGGCTGAATTTTACAGTCTTTATGTGTAATCACATCGTGAGTAAGTTTTTCGTACATTCCAATTTGACCGTCTGTGGAAACAGGATAAAAGCATTTATTGCGATAATTAAAATTTTGAGGTGATACACAAATCTTAGGTACAATTTCAATTTTATGAAAGATTTCTTTTAAAACTTCATTTTTATATTTCAATTGATTTTCGTATGAAATATTGAGCCAATCACAACCACCACATTTTGCGAAAACTTCACAATTTGGTTCAATTCTATGTTTTGACTTTTGTAGAATTTCATCTATTTTGGCAAAAATAACTTTCCCTTTTTTAAAATTAATTTTGGCAGTTATAATATCGTTTGGAACGGTGAAAGGTACAAAAACAGGTGTTGAATCAGAAAATCCTAAGCCATAACCTTTGTTAACTAATTTTTCGATTTTTATTTTCATCATTTTATCTTTTTGAATAAAAGTTTCCAAACGGTAAAAATACCTTCATACACAATTTTTTTAGACATTTTTGACTGACCACTGCGACGTTCGGTAAAGACAATTGGAATTTCCTTTATCTTAAATTCGTGTTTCCACGTACGGTAATTCATCTCAATCTGAAATGAATAACCATCCGACATAATGTCGTCTAAGTTAATCATTTCTATTACTTTGCGTCGAAAACACTTAAACCCACCAGTAGGGTCTTTCAAGGGTAAACCAGTAATTATGCGCACATATTTGGATGCACCAAAGCTGAGGAAAAGGCGACGCAATGGCCAATTTACCACATTTATCCCTTTTACATAGCGTGAACCAATTACCAAATCATTTGATTCAGCAGCCTCCAATAATCGAGGAATATCATCTGGATTATGCGAAAAATCTGCATCCATTTCAAGAATAAAGTCAAAACCATTTTCGAGTGCATATTTGAAACCAGCTACATAGGCTGACCCCAAACCGAGTTTTCCTTCTCGCTCTAAAATGTGAATTTTTGTATTCAGCTTTTGCATATTTTTGACGATTTCAGCAGTGCCATCTGGTGAATTATCATCAACCACCAAAACCTCGACAGATTCATGCTGTACAATTGTTGCATCAATAATATTTTTAATATTATCGGCTTCATTGTAAGTGGGAATTATCACTAAACTTTTCATTTTTCATCCAAATTATTTTTTAAGAGTTGAACTTCTGGTACTTTTCTATCAACTTTTGCAGGTGAACCAAGCCAAAGCTCATTTTTTGAAACATCTTTCGTTACTAAACTACCAGCAGCAACAACACCGTCTTCATGAATAATTTTTCCTGGCAAAATAGTAGCATTTACACCAATTCTACTACCTTTTTTCATCGTTATTCCTTTGAAGTGTTTATAGCGTTCTTTATCACGAGCCATAAAATTATCGTTGCTCGTTGCCACCATCGGTGCGATAAAACAGTAATCTGCAATTTCCGAATAAGCAGTAATATAACAATTTGTTTCTAGTTTACAACGCTCTCCTATAGTAACAAAATTTTCAATCGAAACATTTCGCCCGATAATGTTTAATTTACCTATTTTCACATTTTCACGAATAGTGGCAAGATCTGCAATTAAACAATTTTCACCGATAATTGCTTGAATATAAATCACTACATTCGCACCAATTTGACACTGATTGCCTATTTTTGTCGGTTTCAAATCAGTTGCTACTTTGAAAATACTGCGTGGAGAACTGAGTGGTTTTTTCCCAATAATGGTGTTATCGTCGATACGGACAAAATTACCAATTTCACTACCTTCATGAATGATAACATTATGCCCGATTTGACAGCTTTTGCCAATTATCACATTTTCGGAAATAATCGCATTAAAACCAATCTTTGTCTCTTTGCCAATTTTTGCAGAATCTGCAATAAATTGATTCATCTTTCCATCTCCTTAATTTCCTTCAATCGGAAATTCATCGATAATGCCAACCGCAAATTGCAAAATCAAAGATG
>CAZWYK010000072.1:0-6199 GCA_964638205.1 uncultured Candidatus Cloacimonadota bacterium
GAATTTCGGGAAGTGCAGCGTGGTTAGTTGAAAACGCTTTTTTCGTTGATGAATTTGAGGATGAGTCCAATGCCAATGACATTGATGAGCAAACTGGAGCCACCGTAACTGATGAAGGGGAGAGGAATTCCAGTGGTCGGCATCACGCCAATGTTCATGCCAATATTGATGAACAATTGAAAGGTGAGGTAAGCGAAAATTCCTACTGATGCGTAGCGCCACTCTTTGCGTTTGAGAGCGGAGATCTCTTTTATCATTGTTTTGAAGAAGAGGAAAAAGATGGTCAACAAAAAGAGACAGCCCAAAAATCCAAATTCTTCTCCGATGACGGAAAAGATGAAATCTGTGTGGTGTTCTGGCAAAAAGTTGAGATTTTTTTGGGTTCCCAGTAAGAATCCTTTCCCCGTAAATCCGCCCGAACCGATAGCTATTTTTGATTGAATGACCTGATAACCAGTGCCGAATGGATTTCGCATGGGGTTCAAAAAAGATAAGATGCGATTTTGCTGATATACTTTTAGATTGTTCCAAATAACTGGCGTGATGAAGAAGAAAAACGAATTGATGACAACGGTAAAGCCGATGATGACTTTGGAAAGGTTTGCTCTGAATAACACAAAGATGAGTGTGCCGATGTAGATGATAAAAGCGATGACGGAAAATGAAGTGATGATGCTAAAGAGAGGACTAATCAATAAAATGAGGTAGAAAAGGGGTAAATCTGAAATTGCAAGAATGGTGAAGGCACTCATTAAAAGGGTGAGGGTAGTTCCCAAATCTGGTTCGCGTAAGATGAGTAGAGTTGGCACGATTAAGACTAAGAATGATTTTTTGATGATTTGCCAATCACTGATGAGTGGTTCGGAAATCAATTTTGCGATTAGTAAAATAACGCTTATTTTACCGAGTTCGGAAGGTTGGAAGTTCATGATTCCCAAAAAAATCCACCGTTTTGAACCGTTTATCTCTGGCATAAAAAGGACAATTACCAATAGAATTATAGTGAGAATGTACAACGGTATTACCATAAAGTCGATAATTGGATAGGGGATTTTGATGATGATGAAAAGAATAAAGATAGAGATAATAATCCAAAATATTTGTTTTAAATAGAAGTTTTCTGTTTGGATGGAGTCAGAAATTTTGGTGGAAGATGCCGAAAAAATAAAGAAAACTCCACTTGCTAAGAGTGCGATTAACAAGAGGAAGATGGTCCAATTAAAATTTTTCATAATACTCAACTATTTTTTTTGCTAATGGAGCACAAACACTGCCTCCGTGACCTGCATTTTCCATGAAAATGGTAAAGGAAATATCTACGTTTTCTCCTTTTGCAAATCCTGCAAACCACGCGTGTGTTTTATCTCCCATGTGATTCTCTGCAGAACCAGTTTTACCGTAAATTTTTACATTTGGAACTCCGCCAGCTGCACCCCCAGTACCGTATTTTGCGTTTACCACTTTGAAGAGTGACTCTTCGAGAATGTTTAAGTTCTCTGCCGAAATGGGTAATCGCTCAGATTTAATTTCGTTGATGATAGTTTTCTCTTCGGAAATTGTTTTTTGTAGCAGATGGGGTTGATGCCAAACTCCGTTGTTTGCGAGGGCGGCGTAGTAGGCACAAATTTGTAGTGGTGTTACCAAAATTTCTCCCTGTCCGATAGCAAGATTTACTTTGTGTCCCTTGATAGAGACAAATTTACCATAATTCTTTACGAACCACTCTTTGGTTGGGAAAAATCCCGTTCTTTCGTTTGGTAAATCTATGTCAGTTTTTCTGGCTAATCTAAAATTTGTAGTGAATTCGTGTAACTTTTCGAGTGAAAAATTTAATGATAAATCATAGAAAAAAACATCACAAGATACTTTTAGTGCATCGACAATGTTTAATTTGCCGTGTCCTTTGTGCCACCAACACTTGAATGAACCGGTGCCGAGTTCAAATTCTCCATCGCATTCTGCTAACTTTGTTTTTTCATCAATGAGTTTTTCTGCCAATCCGAGTGTTGCTACAATTGGTTTGAAAACAGAGCCAGGTGGATAGGTGCCGTGAATAGTTCTATCTAACATCGGTTTGTTGGTGTTGTTCAACAGTTCATTCCACTTTTTTGAACTGATGTTTTTGCCAAAAATGTTTAGGTCGAAATCTGGTTTGCTCACATATGCCAAAATTTCACCATTTTTGGAGTCCATCACAACAATTGCCCCGTTTGTATTTTTGGGGAAGATGGCAGAGAGATAATTTTGCAGTTTATTGTCGATTGTTAAAATTAGATTTGCCCCATTTTGGGGTGATTTATTTAGGTTATGCTTGAAAAAATTGAGGTCATTTCCACTCGCATCTACCTGTAATACTTGGTGTCCGTTTTCACCGCGTAAAAGTTTTTCATAAAAATTCTCCAACCCACTTTTACCCAAAAAACTATTGATTGAATATCCCTCTTCTTTGAGAACCTGATACTCTTTTTCATTGATTCTACCCAAATGACCGGTGAAATGGTTGGCATATTTATAGTTGCGAATCGCTTCTGTTTTGAATGATAGTGATGGATAGTAATTGAACAATTCAGAAGCATTTAACATTTCTGTATAGTTTACATTTTGTATCAATAAAATTTCTTGAAAAAGGCGAAATCGATTTTGATGAATGATTTTTTCAACTTTTTTTTTCTCAATTTCAAAATGGTTGCTGACGAAATTGGTAACTTTTTCCTTATCTAAAATGTCACCCGGTGAAATGTAGAGGTTGTGAGAGGGTTTATTGGTGACGATAGGCTCGAAATTGCGATCGTAAATTTCGCCCCGAACAGGATAGAGCGTTTTAATGCGGATGAAATTATTTTCAGCAATGCGTTTGTATTTTTTTTCATGTATAATTTGTAAATTAAGTAATGCCAAAATCAAAATAGTAAAGATGGCAATCAAAAAATAGAGTAAAATGCGGTTTAGATTTTTAGCTTTATACATCAATGTAGAGTTTTAATTTGTCCAAAATCAGGAAAAGATAGATTGTAAGAATAGTGATAGCTGTACTGTATATTATGGTGCAAATAGTAACTAAAAAGAGATTTAGATTGACTTCCAAGAAGATGAATTGAATCACGAAATTAATGAAATAATATAGAATATTTAAAAATAAAATGCTAAAAAAAACGACAACAAATCTTTTTTTATTGATGCTTTTGTGAAAGTGGCTTGTTAGCAAAGCTATCCAAATGAAAGTAAATGCATTCAAACCAAGTAGAAGTGGATTGAATAAATCAAGTGCTAAGCCAAAAAGAAAAGCAACTGGTAGTGTGATCTTTAGGTTGATATTGAGATTGATGTAGATGATAAAAGCAATGAAGAAATTTGGAATTATACCTAAAATTGCAAAATTAGCAGCAAATAAAATCTGAAAATAGAGGAGTAGAATGCCCCAAAAGATATATTTTAATAATTTCATTTTGCTCTTCTGATGATGCAAAGAGGAGTGAGCTCGGCACCTTGACCTTGCGGATTGTCTTTCATTACTTTTTCCATAAATTCTTTATTAATACCGTCTGAGCCACCAATCATCCAACAGCCACCAATGTCGTTGATGTCCATAGCACAACATTCAAATCCAAGTTTATCTTTAATTCTTTGTGCTTCTTTTTCGGGGTGGAGTGGTCCCTTCAAAACACATTTTTCATAGGGTGGAACGGGTGAAGTAGTGGCAGCATCGATGAGTGCGGCTTGCATGCCTGCAACACGGTAGAAATCCCCTTTTCGCCCTATTAATTTACCCAAAGCACCAACGAATGCAGCGAGTAGAATTCGCCAACTGCCAACTTCATCAATGGCACATTGCATACTTGATGGTGCTCGTAGACCGATGCCATATTTTACATTTGCCACAAATCGCCATAAAATTTTCGCCAATAATCCTATTTTTAGTTCACTTACAGGAACTGCTCTACCTTGTGTAATTGCGAGAGGACTCTCGCTAATTGAAATGATGTCTCCTTTTTTAAGCGTATCTTTTGCAAATTTTTCGATGATGTTTAGGATGTCATCATTGGCAGTTAAAATACTGGTTTTAATCGGAATGCGTAAAAATTTTATACCATCAATTTCGATGAATTTCTCTCTCATAATTTTTCTCCTTTTCGTAATGTAAAATCACAACTTGATCTAGGCAAGTAGGCTTTACAAATGTTTCAATTTCTGCTTTCATAAAAATTTTATTGGGTGATTGAATGAGTTTCGTAACTTTTCCGACGGGATAACCTTTGGGAAAAATTGATGAAATATCGGAAGTCTGTAGGGTGTCGCCCAATTCTATATTTGAACCTATCGGAATCATTGTCATAAATGTGTTTCCCAAGACATCAGATTCCAATAAACCCTGCAAATGGTTGCGTTTCAGCATGACACCTATTTTGAATTGGTGGTGATCGAGGGGTAATATTACTGCATAATTTTGTGAGACTGTGATTATTTTGCCCACAATTCCCTCAGTGCTGATGACAGGATAATCTTTTTTTATTTGTTTTATTTTGCCAATATCAATGATGAAATTGTGTTCTTTGAAACGACCATCATAACCAATAATTTTTGCTAAACTAAAGTCCATTTCACTCAAATCAAAGTTGAATTGGACGGTTTGTAAATCTTCAAGTTGTTGTTGTAAATCACGGATTTGGATAGTTTTTTGGGCGATGTTTTTGTTGAGGATTTTATTGTTTTTTTTAGTTTCAAAAAGGGATTGAATCTGTTCAATAGAGCTTATAAACGGTGTAAATAAAATATTTCCCAAAAAATTTGCTTTTTGTAAACGTTGTTCATCACTTCCCAGTAAAAGTACAATCGCCAAAACGAGATAAATTAGGAAGTGAAGATTTTTTTTCACTTTTAGTCGTTAATTTTTTTGATGAGAACTTCTTGATATTCATCCATATTATCGAGCACTAGTCCGCATCCTCTCAAAACACAAGTTAACGATTCTGGGAAAATATGAACAGGTAAATCGACAGTTTCTTGAATTCGTTTATCGAGCCCTTTCAGATTTGCCCCACCACCAGTAAGAATTAAACCACGTTCGGCAATATCAGCAGCCAATTCTGGAGCGGTATTTTCAAATAGCCTTTTCACTGCGTCTATCATCGCTTCGACAGATTCGGAAAGTGCATCGCGAATTTCGGTAGAATTCACTTCAATTGTGATAGGGTAGCCGTTGATAATGTCGCGTCCACGAACTTCCATCTTTAGCTCATTTTCGAGCGGATATGCAGAACCAATTTGCATTTTGATTCGCTCAGCTGTTTGGATTCCAACTGAGATATTATTTTTTTTGCGAAGAAAATCGACAACTGCTTCATCCATTTTATCTCCACCCACTCGAATGGAATTGTGCACCACAATGTGAGAAAGTGAAATGATGGCAATTTCGGTAGTTCCACCACCGATATCCATCACGAGGTTACCTTGTGGTTTATGAATTGGTAAATCGGCGCCAATAGCGGCTGCCACTGGTTCCGAAATGAGGTGAACTTCTCGCGCACCCGCGTGGAGAGCACTATCGCGAACTGCCCTTTTTTCCACTTCTGTAATACCAGATGGAACGCAAACAAGCACGCGTGGTTTAATGAGAAGTCGTTTTTTTTGTGCTCTCAAAATTAAGTTTCGAAGCATTAATTCGGTAACTTGAAAATCGGCAATTACACCATCTTTCAAAGGTTTAATGATTCTAACTTCGGTTGGATTTTTACCCAACATGTCTTTTGCCGCAGAGCCAATTGCAATGATTTTATTGCTATCATTCGAAATGGCAACAACCGATGGTTCATCAATTACAGTACCAAAACCTTTTCGGTAAACGAGCGTATTTGCCGTACCCAAATCTATGGCTATATCATTTGAAAACGATGTGAAAACTTTATCCCAAAACATAAATCCTCCGCAAATTTGCGATTATTGTAAAAAGCACTAAACTGAAAATAATGATTAACTGTCAAGACCGATTTTAGAAAAAATTTAGTCCAAAAGGTTTTTGTCTAAATCTAATTCGGAAATCATGGTGTTAATATTTTTTAGCAGGTTTTCGTTTACCACAATTCCATCTTTACGAATCTCTTTTTCAATCTCAAATTCTTTTTCGCCGGCTACAAAAATACGGTCTTTATTTGGCATTTTTGTGGAATCTTGGAGTTGTTGTAGAATCTCTGTCGTAATTTTT
>CAZWYK010000073.1:0-5997 GCA_964638205.1 uncultured Candidatus Cloacimonadota bacterium
GAAAATGGGGGAGGCTCCCTAATTGTAAATCCAACAACAGATGATAGTGGTTTTGTAAACAGCGAATGGTGGTGGGAAGGACTTAATAGTCCAGGAGGTGGCCTAATTATGGGAGCAAACCTTACTGATCCAAATACTTATTCACTCTCATTTAAAATTAAATATGATACTTTTAGCTCAAGTTGGAAGAAGATAGTTTCATTTAAGGGTGCAAGTAGTGATAATGGACTCTATTTTTATGGTGATAAATTACAGTTATACCCACAAGGAATATATTCTACAACAACTTATGGAGCAAATACATTTTATGAGTTTATTGTTACAAGAGATGATTCAGATAATTCATTTATAATATATACAGTAGATAATGGAACTATGACTGAAGTGTATAATGTAAATGATGCCTCAAACTATGCTGTTCCAGTTGTTGACGGTAATGGAAATTATGAATTTAGATTGTTTACTGATGATACAGCAACAAGTAGTGAATATACAACTGGTGGAAATATTATAAGTTTAAAAGTTTGGGATTATGCACTTACCTCCGAAGATATTGAAGGTCAAACACCAGATCCTGTTTCAAATGTTTTTCCTTTAGATAATTCAATTGATATGCCTCAAATAGTAACCATAAATTGGGAATACAACGGAAATAGACTACCTACAGGATTTAAAGTTTATCAGAATGAGACCCAAATAGATAATATCGCTTATAACGGGGATATTTTGTACGGTAAACAACTCAATCAGGCAACTTGGGGTTCTACAGTAAATTGGAAAGTAATTTCATACAATGATAATGGTGATTGTGATGCACCAATTGAATGGTCTTTTACAGTGATGGATGAACCAGCTGATCCTGATGCTGTTCCAACTGAAGTTGTTTATGATGAGATTCAGAATTATACAGGAACAGATCCGGAGCAATTGGTATTTCAAGTTATTGATTTGGGTGGTGATGTAATACCAACACTAGACCTAAATTTTGCTGCATCAGTATCTCATTTTGATTTAGTATTTGAAGTTCAAGATCAACCGGATAATCCACTTACATACCCAGAAAACTGCTGTGCAGCATTTAATGGTGATTTCCCCAACGGTAATGAAACAACCGTTGTTTTCGGTTATGGACAGAATGTTAATCCTGATAAATTATTGCATTGGAATGGTAGTGCTTGGAACGACATCACAGTTTCTTCAGAAGCTTCTTTTGATAATGTAACTGAATACGAAGTCACCTTTACGTGGACATCTATAGATACACGAAGTCATGATGAATTTGCAGTTAATAAAAACATTACCCCCACCCCCGTAACGCTCACGAATTTTTCTTCTATTTTTGTGAATGATTTTGTAAACATCTTTTGGACAGTAGAATCGGAGTCTAGTTTGAGTAATTACAATTTGTTTCGTTCCGAAAATGGTGCAGTTCCAGTTTTAATTTATAGCGTAGATGCGGAGAATATTACTACAACCCATACTTACGAGTATCATGATTATGAGGTAGAGGTAGGGACTTATACTTATTGGTTAGAATCGGTTGAAGATGATGGTTTCATCACAGAATATGAGCCTGTATCTATCGAAATTACAGCGGAAGATTTTAATGATGAGCAACCTGGAGATGATGATGGTAATGTGGCCACAAGGTTGATGGGGAATTATCCTAATCCATTCACAGGCGTAACAGAGATTTTCTTTAATCTCGGCACAGATGAGATAGGGAACGCTGAGATAGAAATTTACAATATGAGGGGTCAGCTTGTGAAACAATGTGCAGTATCGAACGATCAATCTTCGGTATCTTGGTCTGCTGAAAATAAAGCAACAGGTGTTTATATTTACAAGCTTTTAGTTGATGGCAAAGAAGTTGATGCACGCAAAATGATACTCTCAAAATGACAGTAATTTAGCTATTTGCATGGAGAATCTTTTTGATTATTTTTACTAATTCAGAATATTTACCATCTAAAAATAGATAGCGAGCTAAATCAGATGTATCTGTAATAATTTTTTTACTAAACGAACTTAGTGTGTTACGAATGTAGTATAAGTTTAATTTTAGCTGTAACTCACGGTTCACTCTATTTCTCGTTTTTCAGAAACTAAATACTTGACGCAAAAACTGTCTTAAAATGTCTTACTCTAAAAGTTATTTTGGAGGGAATATTATGGTAAAAAGTGACATTTTTTACACCGAAACTCACGAATGGATAAAGGTTGAAAACGATGAAGCAATCGTAGGTATTACTGAATTTGCTCAGCACGAACTCGGAGATATTGTTTACATCGAGCTTCCTGAAGTAGGCGATGAAGTTACAAAAGACGAAGTTTTTGGCACAATTGAAGCTGTGAAAGCAGTAGAAGAATTGGTTTCACAAATTAGTGGTGAAATTATTGCCGTAAATGAAGATTTAGAAGATTCACCCGAAATAATCAATCAATCTGCTTTTGAAGATGGTTGGATTGTGCGTGTCAAACTTTCTGATAAAACAGAATTAGACACTTTGCTCAATGCAAACGAATATCAAAAATTAATTGAAGAATAATTTCTTAATCATTCTCATTTCGCCATCTGGTGGTGGAAAAAGCGTCATACTGAAACGCCTTCTCGCTAGAAATAGTGATATCGAATATTCGATTTCGTTTACAACTAGAAAGATGCGAAAAAATGAGGAAAGGGGAACATCATATCATTTTATTTCTGTTGATAAATTCACAGAAATGCAAGAACAAAATGATTTTTTAGAATCTGCACTTGTGCACCAAAATTGGTATGGAACTTCTAAAAGTTTTATTGAAAGTCGATTGAAGTCAGGCAAACATATCATTATGGACATTGATGTTCAAGGTGCAAAACAGATTTTAACAAAAATGGATGCGGTGACTATTTTTGTTTTGCCACCTTCGCGTGAAATTTGGCTGAATCGTCTTAATGATAGAGGTACAGAAAGTACGGAAGATTTAGAGATTAGATTGGAAAGTGCAGAAAAAGAGATTGCCGAAATTGGCGATTTTCAGTATTTGGTAATTAACGATGAGCTCGAAAATGCCGTCAAAAACATTGAAAATATTATTCGAGTTGAAGAGAAAAAGATTAAACGATATTCAAAAATAGATTTTTAGGAGGATTTATGAAAAATAAAGCAATCGACAAATTTTTGGAAGAAAACAATATGACCTATATGTTTTTACTTTTGGCTAATTTGGAAGCAGAAAGATTGGCTAAATTGCCTTTCTCATTGAAAGAAAAACTTGGTGGTAAAATCACTTCAAAAGCTCTTGATCACATTGCGACAAACTCAATTCCAGATTATGTAGCGGAAGAAGTTGAGAAAACACTAGAATAAAAAACTAGAAAATTGTGAAAAAAATTACAAAACAATATCTTGAATATTTCGAAATGTCGGGAATTCAAGATATTTTTTTTGAAGAGAGAAAAATGAATTCTACGGAAAAATTTGAAAAACTAAAGGCAAAAACACTTAAATGCAAAAAATGCGAACTTTCCAAAACACGAAACAATGTCTGTTTTGGAAATGGCAATCCAAATGCGGATTTGATGTTGATTGGTGAAGCTCCTGGAGCAGAAGAAGATAAGACTGGAAATGTATTCGTGGGGCGTGCTGGGAAATTGCTTACCAAAATGTTGCAAGCTATCAATCTGGAGAGAGAAGATATTTATATTGCCAATACAGTAAAGTGCCGTCCACCCGAAAATCGTGACCCAAAAGCTGCCGAAAAAATAGCGTGTTTACCGTATTTAGAAAAGCAAATTGCCCTTATCAAACCGAAAATAATTTTGTTGGTTGGTCGAGTTGCTGCCATAAATTTATTGAAACAAGATATTCCGTTGAAAACTTTTCGAGAGACAGCTCACCTTTATAAGGGTATCAAAACCTATGTTTCATATCATCCTTCTGCACTTTTAAGAAATCCAAATTGGAAACGACCAGCATGGGAAGATCTGCAGAAAATTCAGCAAGATTTAGAAAAGTTAAAATAATTTAGTTGCGGAAAAATCAGCTATTTTAAAAATGAATTTTAGAGAATAAAATAATTGGAAGTTATTATGGCAAACAAAGTTAGCAGGCAATTACCAAGTGATATTAATGCGGAAGCAGCGGTGCTCTCTGCAATGATGATAGATAATTATATCGTGGCTAGAGCGGTCGAAATGTTTGACGATGAGAATTTTTATCGACCTGCTCACAAAAAAATCTTTCAAGCAATGAAAGAACTTTTTAATAACAATACAGAAGTTGATATTATCACTATTATCGATTACTTGAAAATGAAAGGTGACTTGGAAAAGATTGGTGGAGAAAGTTTTGTCAATGAGCTTTCTGATGTGGTAATGAGTGCTGCAAATTTTGAATATCACTCTAACATTGTACTCCAAAAATCTTTGTTGCGCCAATTAATTGATTCTGCCAATAAAATTGTGGAAAATTGCTACAACGCTGATCAACCGGCGGAAGATATTGTTGATGACGCGGAACAATCTATATTTCGTATTGCGGAACGACCCAACCGACGGGCTTTTCAAAGTATTGCCAGCATAATCCCAAACACGATTGAGGATATCCAAGAGACGGCTGCAACCAAAAAAACGGTGCACGGAATTCCCTCTGGTTTTAATGTGCTAGATCGAAAAATTGGTGGTTTTCGTCCGGGACAATTAATTGTTTTAGCGGCTCGTCCAGCGATGGGTAAAACATCATTGGCTTTGAATATAGCTTCAAATGCAGCGGTTCGTTACGACAAGAAAATTGCCATTTTCACAATGGAGATGGAAGGGGAAGAACTTTTGATGAGAATGCTCAGTAGTGCTTCCGAAGTGAGTATGGATAATATGTTAAAAGGTTACGGAATGAACGAACGAAAGCTCCTGCGCATCAGTGGTGCCGCCGAAGTTTTAGCTGAAAAAAATATCTATCTCGATGATTCTGGAATGAATACGATTTTGGATATTCGTGCCAAAAGTAGAAGATTAAAAGCAGAATTGAAAGGGCTTGACCTGATCATTATCGATTATATGCAATTGATGTCTGTGAAACGAAACCGTGAAAACAGACAGCAAGAAATTTCTGAAATTTCGCGCTCATTGAAAATATTAGCGAAAGAAGTTGGTGTGCCAATTATCGCGTTATCACAGTTAAACCGTGGTGTAGAAAGCAGAGATGACAAACGTCCAAAATTGTCGGATTTGCGTGAATCTGGTGCTATCGAGCAAGATGCCGATGTGGTACTCTTCATCTATCGTGATGAAGTTTACAACGAAGAGACCGAAGCGCCAGGAATTGCTGAAATAATCGTCGGTAAAAACAGACACGGTGCCATTGGTAAAGTTGAATTAAAATTTGTGGGTGAATTTACTGCTTTCCGTAACAAAGATACTTACGAATAAACATTTTTCTGTTCAGTAAATATGAAGAAATTAATCATTATCATCATCTTGATTTTAATTATGTTCGGTTGTTCAAACTCAAAAAACAATGGGAATATTAAAAAAAATAACCTAAAAATTTACGCGACAGATATTTTCCTAAATAAAACTTTTTACGATAATTCACTCAATTTATTTGAAGAGTTATTTGACTGTAATTTAGAAATTACTACTTTTCTAACAACTGCTGAAATGTTGCATAACATTGAAAATTCAGCAGACAGTGTTGATGTCTTTATTGGAATTGATAATACGATATTTGCAGAAATTGATAGCTTTTTCATCGAGATTACTCCTAACAATAAAAAATATCTCAACGATAAGCTGATTTTTACCAAAAAAATAGTTCCAGTTTATTTTTCGCCGATGGCTTTCGTTTATGAAAAAGAATCTTTTGAGGAAGAACCAGCATCTTTTGGCATTATTCAAGATGGAAAATTCAAAAAACAGATTGTCCTCACAAATCCAGAAACTTGCAGCATTGGCAGAGCTACTTTAATTTGGTCAATTGCTGCTTTTGGGAAAAATGGTTACCGTCATTTTTGGCG
>CAZWYK010000074.1:0-5995 GCA_964638205.1 uncultured Candidatus Cloacimonadota bacterium
ATTTCTGTTTTTTGATGCCGATTAGCTGATTGATATTTTCCATTTTTTCTCCAAATGTGTAACTATATTTTCATAAATTTCCACTGATAATTATGTCAAATGTTTTTTATTCAATTTCCAATTTATCCAAAAAATATTGAATTGATGGATTGTTGAATCTTAACTTATGGCGCGGGTCGAAAGATTTGTTGTGCAAATCTCGCAATTCCAAATGCAAGTGAGATGCTTTTCCGCTGTTTTTGATATTACCGGTTAAACCAGTTAAACCAACTTTTGTGTTGCTGTTTACCACTTGGTTTAGCTCCACAAAAACAGAATCTAAATGGGTATAGATGCTCTCGATTCCTTCTGGATACAAAATGCGAATGGTTTTACCGTACGCAATATTTTTTGTCTCAATGGTGCCGTCTGTTTTTTTGCATTCCACTTCTACGAGATATTCTTCGTTATCACTTACCTCAGTAACAATTCCGAAGTTTGTGAGAGGATAAATTGGTGTTTTACGCGGTACAAAAAGGTCGATTCCCTCGTGGATACGGCGGCATTTCGATGAACCTCTTTTGCAACCGTAATGGTCGGCATATTTATTTTTAATGTATTTTTTAATTAACTCATCGAAAGTAAGATTATCGTTAAATGGTGACTTGTATTTATTGAAAGTGTCAATCATTTCGGGTGTAATTAAGATAGTTCTATTAGAGATTTTTCTTCCATCCATTATTTTTAGTGAATTTCCATCTACTGTGATGATTTTTAGAAAATCCATTTTTTTGTTCAAATTAATGGTGAGTGTGGTACTGATAATCAATAAAACTATCAACAATCCGTAAAGTGTAAAATGGATTTTTGCCATATTTTTCATAAATATCCTCCAAAATTATTTACAAAAATAAAAAAAAGGTTTATTTGGCAACTAATTTTCCCGAAAAAAATAAAAAAATAAAATGTGATTTCAAGAGAAGTTTCATTGTGCTTGACAGTAAACCCCCCATTTAAATATTTTGCCCATTCCGATCATCATAATAATATTTAAAGTAAGGAGAATGCATGAAAACTCTTGCACCAAAAGAAGATATGATTAAGCGCGACTGGTATGTCGTTGATGCTTCCGATCAAGTTTTAGGAAGATTAGCAACTAGGGTTGCGTCGATTTTACGAGGTAAAAATAAACCTTATTTTTCACCTCATTTGTTAGTCGGCGACAATATAATTGTCATAAATGCCGAAAAAATTAGATTAACTGGTAACAAAGAACTACAAAAAGTTTATCAGCGATACAGTGGATACCCAGATGGTCTTTCTGAAAAACCGTACAAACGCGTTTTGGAAGAAGAGCCAGAAAGAATTATTTTTGAAGCTGTGAAAGGTATGCTTCCAAAAAATATTTTGGGAAGACAAATTATTCAAAATTTGAAGATTTATGCTGGAAATGAACATCCACATAAAGCTCAACAACCAAAAGAATTAAGTTTCGATAGTTAGGAGAAATAGATGCAATATTTTGATGCGATTGGTAGAAGAAAAAAATCAACAGCACGCGTTCGCTTGACGCCAGGAACAGGTAAAAGAATGGCAAACAAACGAACGATGAAAAATTATTTGAGTCGAGAAACACTTGAAATGCTCATAGAAGAACCACTTAAATTAGTTGGACTTTCCGAAAAATTGGATATCACTGCAAACGTAGCTGGCGGTGGGTTGTCTGGGCAAGCAGGGGCTATTCGTCTCGGTATTTCACGCGCACTTATCAAATATGATGAAACGCTTAGAGGAGAATTGAAAAAGAAAGGTTTTTTGACGAGAGACCCAAGAATGGTGGAAAGAAAGAAACCAGGTCGTCCAAAAGCTAGAAAAAAATTCCAATTCTCAAAGCGTTAAACAAAATTTTTGGCAGAATTTACAAACTATTTTGGAGATGCAGAAACGGTGTTCGAAAAATTTTCGAATTATGATGCAGTCAAATCTGAAATAGAAAAAAATAACCGTATAATAAGGAGAAATTAATGTCGGTAGTTACAATGAAGCAACTTTTGGAAACAGGATCACATTTTGGTCACCAGACTTGTAAGTGGAACCCCAAAATGGATAAGTACATTTTCATCAAGAGAAATGGAATTCACATTTTAGATCTTAAACAAACAGTCGATGCAGTAAATGAAGCATTTATGTTTGTAAAAAATGTAGCAAAAAGTGGACAATCTGTTCTTTTTGTGGGAACAAAAAAACAAGCTCAAACAGCGGTAAAGGCTGCTGCAGAAAAATGTGGTTCTTATTATGTGAATAACCGTTGGTACGGCGGAATGCTCACAAATATGAAAACAATTCGTAATAGTATTGCTAAACTTGATGAGTATGAGCGTATCGTTGAAGATGGCACAATCTCTAGTTTTACAAAATTAGAAGCTACAAAAAAGAAGAAAGAATACGATAAAATCCTTAGTGGTTTAGGTGGAATTCGTGAAATGAGTGAATTACCAGGTGCTGTGTTTGTTGTTGACATCAATAAAGAAAAAATTGCCGTTCACGAAGCAAGAGTTTTGGGAATTCCTGTGGTAGCAATGGTAGATACAAACGCAGACCCAGATAAAGTAGATTACATTATTCCTTCAAATGATGATGCAATTCGTGCGATTGATCTGATGAGTGATATCGTTGCAAATGCTGTAATAGAAGGTAAACAAACTGTTTCAGAAGGTAAAGATGTAGTAGTGCCAACTTCTGAAAAGAGCAAAGAAGTAGTTGAAGAAACTAAAGAAACCGAAAAGGTTTCGAAAGAAGATAAATAATTTTTTAGGAGCAATATAATGGGTATTTCTGCAAAATTAGTGATGGAATTGAGAGCAAAAACTGGTGCTGGTATGATGGATTGTAAAAAAGCTTTGGTAGAAAAAGATGGTGACCTCGAAGCCGCAATAGTTTACTTGCGTGAAAAAGGTATTAGCAAAGCAGCTAAAAAAGCAAGTCGTGTAACTAGCGAAGGTTCAGTGTTTGTGCTTATTTCTGATGATAATAAAACAGGTGTAATGATTGAGTTTAATTCTGAAACTGATTTCGTTACAAAAAATGATGAGTTCAATAATTTCGGTAAAAATTTAACAAAAATAGTTCTTGAAAATGAAGTTAATTCAGTTGAAGATTTGAAAGCCATCAAGATGGCAGGCGGAGCTTCTGTAGGAGAAACTTTACAAGCTTTGATTGCTAAAATTGGTGAAAATATGTCAATTCGTCGCTTTAAAAAAACGACATCAAATGGTTTCGTTTGTTCCTATCTCCACATGGGTGGAAAAATTGGCGTTATCTTGGCACTTGATGGAGAATTTAGCGACGAAAATTTAGCGAAAGCTACTGACATTGCAATGCATTCAGCGGCAATGGCACCAAATTATTTTGATAAATCTGAAGTTACCGAAGAAGAGATGGCGAAAGAACGTGAAATCTTACGTAATCAACTTATCGAACAAGGCAAACCAGAAAAGATAATTGATAATATTTTGATTGGTAAAATGAATAAGTTTTTTGAAGAGAATTGTTTACTTCAACAAAAATTTGTAAAAGATGATAAGATGACAGTTGCTGAATATGCTGGAGATTTGACAGTTATCAGTGCAGATAGATTTAAAGTTGGCGATGGTATAGAGAAGAAAGAAGAGAATTTTGCAGAAGAAGTTGCAGCTCAAATGAAGGGATAAAATTTTTCAAAAGGAAGTAAAATGAAGACATTCAGACCGGAAAAGGTTAACAAAATTATTTTCAAAATCAGTGGTGAAGTTTTAGCTGGTGGAAAAGATTTTGGTTTCGATTTTCAGCGTTTGAGTGAAATTACGGATGACATAATTCGCATAAAAAATCTTGGTTATCGCATTGGAATAGTGATTGGTGGTGGCAATGTATTTCGCGGACAATCTGTAATTGGCAACAAAATGAATCGCACTAAAGCAGATAGCGTGGGAATGTTAGCCACGGTTCAAAATGCAATTATCTTGAGTGAAGTGATTCGTGAGAGGAATTATCAAACCGAAATATATTCTGCAGTACAGATGCCAAAAATCGCAAAATTCTACACACCGAGTAGAGCGATTACTTCATTGAATGAAGGTAAAATATGCTTCTTCTGTGCGGGAACTGGCAATCCATTCTTCACTACGGATACCGCTGCAGTTTTGCGTGCCATCGAAGTAAAAGCAGATATTATCTTTAAGGGTACGAAAGTTGACGGCATCTATTCTGATGATCCTGTAAAAAATCCAAACGCTACTTTTATCAAAAATGTTACTTTCGATGAAGTTTTGGATAAAAAATTGAAGGTGATGGATATGACGGCGTTTTCATTAGCTCGCGACAATAACATTTCCATCAAGGTTTTCAATATTTCTAAGCCGGGAAACTTAGTAGATGTGGTTACCAAAAAAGATGTTGGCTCATTTATTCACTAATAAAAAAGGGGTATGACTATGAATAATTTATTGAAAACAGTTGATTCTAAAATGAAAAACGCGCACGCAGCGTTGTTGCATAATTTTTCAAAAACGAGAACAGGGCGTGCGAATGTTTCCGCCTTAGAAGATATTTTCATTGATTATTACGGTGTTTCCACCCCGGTTAAACAGCTTTGTAATGTTTCCATCCCCGAACCGCGTTTAATTGTGGTGCAACCGTGGGATAAACAGATTTTAGCTACAATTGAAAAAGCATTTTTGGCTTCTAACATTGGGGTTACGCCCGAAAATGATGGCAATGTACTTCGTTTACCTTTTCAGCCGTTAACGGAAGAGAAGAGACGAGACATTGTGAAGCAAGTGAAGAATCTAGCTGAAGATGGCAAGGTAGAAGTTCGTAATATTCGTCGTTTTGGTAACGATGAGGCGAAAAAAATGAAGAACAATAGTGAAATTAGCGAAGATGATGAAAAGAAACTGCTTAAAGATATTCAAGAATTAACGGATAAGTGGGTAAAAGAAATTTCCGCATCCGCCAAGGCGAAAGAACAAGAAATTATGGAAGTGTAAAGAATGTCTTTTGTAATTACTTCTGAATGTATAAAATGCGAAGTTTGTGTGAGTGTTTGTCCAGCATCAGCTATTATTGATGGGGGAGAGCAGTTTATTATCACAGATTCTTGCATTGATTGTGCAGAATGTCAAATCTCTTGCCCAATAGACGCAATTCGTGGCATTAAGAAAAATAATATCTAAAAAATAAGAGATAATTACCAAAAACCGCCCCCAAAGGGGCGGTTTTAGTGTTTGAATAAATATTCCTACTTACTTCATAAGTATCATTTTCTTTGTATCAACAGCTTCGCCATCGACAACAAGTTTATAGAAGTAAACGCCTGATGAAAGTTTATCTGCTGAATAGTTTACCTGATTACTTCCTAATTCATAATTCGTAATGGCTAATTGGTCAACAATCTGACCTTTCACATTATAAATTTCAATTCGTGCCTTTGCGGGTAAATTCGTGGTTAAGGAAAAAGAAATCGTGGTCTCACCATTAAACGGGTTGGGATAGTTGGTTAATTGGTAGTTATTGCTAACAGGCAACTCGTAATCCTCTGCATCTGAATAATCAAATGAATATTTTACAATTGTATAACGACCAACTCCATAAAGTGTATTTGTGTTTGGGACAATAAATATATTTGAAATTTCACAACCAAAATCATAAGAAAATATCTCTTCAAATTCATCATTTTGCCAAGAATATAATTTTGTTACAGTCTTTAAATCTTCCCACCAAACGAGAAAATCATCGTGAAGTCTAAAATTTCCCTTAAAATCTGCGTCTGCATGCGGTATATAGTTTTTGTTTGCCATAAGAATACCTCCTTATATTTATTTATAGCAAAGTATAACACTAATCTTTTCTTGATATTTTAACTTCTGGAATTGTTATCCCAAGAGTTCGGATTGTTATCCAAAGAGTTCGGATTGTTATCCCAAGAGTTCGGGGACATCCCTTTTTGCTTGAAATAGTTAATTATCTCGTCACAAAT
>CAZWYK010000075.1:0-5886 GCA_964638205.1 uncultured Candidatus Cloacimonadota bacterium
TAATTTATGGTTATCAAAATAATCGAAATCCATTCATCGACCATCCAGAATTTGTCAATTATATTTGGGGTAATGAAACACCAGAATTGATGGCAAATTTTACAGCCAATGCACACAGTGGCAATATTCCACTAACAGTTTCATTCACAGACATCTCATCTGGCGGAGAGGAAATAGTCTCTTGGGATTGGGATTTTGACAACGATGGCTCGATTGATTCCAATTTACAAAATCCTTACTACACCTTCACGAGCGAAGGTTCTTTCACGGTTAGTTTAACCGTTACAGATAATTTAGGAAATAGCGATACTGAAATCAAAAACAACTTTATTATAGCTTTAGACACCGAGCTTCCGATTGAAATATATACCACAAGTTTTGAAAGTACCATCGCAGATTGGGAAATTTTCAGTACAGCAAGCACAAATGATTGGGAACGAAGCAATCAAACAGACTCATCTCACCCATCTGCCGCACAAAACGGTAGCTGGTACGCACATATGAATAATTACGGTGCCGACGAACCGGCAGAAGATTGGCTCATTTCTCCAAATTTTAATTTATCAAATTACACAGAGATTTTCTGTAACTTCTATGTTTGGACAAAATATTCCGACTCAATTACAGGTTTAGAATTATTGGTTACGAACAATTTTAGCGGAAATCCAAACACAACAAATTGGACAAATTTGGATACACCATTTTATAGTGTTGCTGACGAAATTTGGACATCTTTTGCTAATATAGATTTGAATGATTTTGCAGATGAAACAGTCAGAATAGCTTTCAAATACACATCAAGTGGTAGTTCTGCTGGTCAAACAAAAGCGTGGGCAATGGATAGTTTCCAAATTTTTGGAACAGATATAATCCTATATGGTGACGTAGATGGCAACGGTGAAATTCAAGCTTATGACGCTTCTTTAACTTTGCAAAAAGTTATTGAGTTAATCGACTTCGAAACTTGGCAAATAACTGCTGCAGATGTAGATGGTAACGGTGAAATTCAAGCTTACGACGCATCCTTAATCTTGCAATATCTTGCCAGTTTGATAGACAGTTTCCCCGTTGAATAAAGAATAATCCCTAAAAAACCGCTCCTAAATTTTCGGAGCGGTTTTTTTATTGTATTGTTGTGCAAAAATCCTAAAATCTCGCCGCTAAACCCACAAATGGGTTTTCTATTTTTTCAGTCGCAATGGTGGTTTCTGGACCGTGTCCAGATAAAACTTTTGTCGCATCTGGCAAAATAAGTAATTTTTGTTTAATTGATGAAATTAATTGTTCGTAATTTCCGCCTGGTAAATCGGTTCTACCAATACTTCCGGCAAAAAGAGTGTCGCCACTAAACAACAAATTTTCCACCAAAAAGCAAACTCCACCTTTTGAATGTCCGGGAGTGTGAATAATCTTGATGATTTTTTCACCTAGTTTTAACTCAATTTCATCTTCAATAAAAAAATCTGCTTTGGGAGAAACAACATTCTGTGTCCAACGCGAACTTAAATTTTTTTGGGGATTAAAAAGCATTTCAGCATCAATTTTGTGAATGCCAATTTGTGCATCAAAAGTTTCTTTCAATAAAGTGTTTCCACCGATGTGATCACCGTGACCGTGCGTATTTAAAATGTATTTTAATTTCAAGTCATGTTTTGCAATTTCAGACGCCAAGTTTTCGTGTGGAAACGCCGCATCAATGTACATTGCTTCTCTTGAAATTTCATCCCATACCAAATATGTATTCGTCCAAAAATTCTTCAGAACATTAAATGTTTTATATTTCATAATCTATTTTATACTAAATAATTAGCAACCTCTTTTTCAAGCATTTTATTAACTATTCTTTTTTGAATAATTTCGCCATTTTGGCTAAATACAACTTCATTCTTTTCACCCACTTTTGAATTGTATCGCAATAGAATAGAAGCAACTAATTTCAACTCAATTTCGGTTAATTTTCTAGTGGAATTAATTACACCAAATGGTCCGGCAATGCCAACCGATTGTAAAGTAATTTCATCTGTCAGCAAATTTTTCAAAACATTATTTTCATCTTTATTACGACCAATTATCAGTTTAATCTCGGGACTAATGCGTAAATGCCTGCCTGTTTTCAAAAATTTTATATACCGTTTTTCATACATTTCAGTCTCAAAAACATCTCTCAACTTTCGTGAAAACCCAGAATCTGTCAGCAAACATCCTCCTCCCGGTGATGGAAATTTTTTGATGCCAAATTCTTTTGCCAGTTGCAGTTGACGCTGCCTGTTTCGACCTTGAATGTTTAGCATTTCAGTTTTTTTGACCCAACCTTCACGAATAGGCAAAGTATCTGATAATAATTTTTGCGAAAGTGGGCGAATCAGCAAATCTTTTATTTCGCTTAATTTTCCAACTGCGTTCAGTGCATCTTTCCGTTGTGACATGGGGCGTTGTCCCAAAACCTCACCAGAAATGAGAAAATCAACATTATGTTTTTGCATCAGTTTGGAAGCTTCACGAAACATTAGACCGTGACAATCAATACAGGGATTCATGTGTTTACCAAAACCATATTTGGGATTTTTCAGCATTTTGAGATGCGGATTAGTAACATCATGCACAAATAGTTCCACGCCAATTTCTTGTGCAGATTCAAGTGCTTTTTCTGATCCAAAAAACGGGGTGCTAAAAAATATTGGTTGTACCTCATAATCAAGTTTTTGCATAAAAACAACAGCAAGCATACTGTCTAACCCGCCAGAAAACAGGGCAAAACATTTTTTTTTCTTCATCAAAAAGAACACCTTAAATTTACGCCAAACTCATTTTTTTGATAACTTTTGCTTTCAACGGTACTCTCAAAAAATGCTGTTGTTTGACGTTTTTCATAACCGTAAAAAGTTTTTAATTCGTAGTTTTGAAAAAGTGGATATTTTAGGGAAATATCAAGCGAGTAAGCATCGTCAATACGGCCAAAATGAGATATATCAAAATCGTTTAAGGTTTGGAAATATTTACGTTCAAATTGAAAATTATAATAGAAAACAAGTGGAGAAAATTCGGTGATTTTAGTAAATATTTTGTATTCGTTAGATTTGAATGAGCCGTCTTTGCGATTAGCGACATTTTCTGCTACCATTTCATTATCAATCTGCGAATTTAAATAATTGTATGTTAACCTAATTTTGCTCCCTTTTTTTGATAAAATTTCCAAATTGACAGAATGTCCATTTGCAATCGCATCGTATTCTGCGAAATAAGCATTATGAATAGTTTTTGCCATTTCACATTGATAATTTAATCGTAATATTGAAGATAATCTATATTGAATTTTGCTTGAAATTTCGTTTTTGGAATAGGTAAAATCTCGATAGACATCAGCAGTATCCCAAACGCTATCAAAACGATTTACAAATAATTTTGGGTTATAAGAATAATTTATTGAAAAATTAATTTTTCGATTCAAATATTGTTTTGTAGAAAACAGAAAAGTAAAATTATCCTTAAATACATTTTGTAAATACTTATCGTATTTTACTGTAAATTTTTGAATATTTGTGTGTCCAAAGATTTTCTCTTTAATTTGCAACTGAATTTTGGGCTGTAAGATTAAGTCATCAAGAGTTTTTTGCACAAATTTATCGGTCTCTTCTGCGGTGTTAAATCTTGCAATATCGTTTTCAGAAAGATTCAAAATATTATCGTTATAGGTCGTTTTCAAGTCAAATTTGCTACTAAAATCTGCGGCAAAAAGAAACGAAATTGTGAATAGAAATAAGATTATTTTTTTCATTGTTTTTCAATCTCAACTGAATTCTTATTTATGTAGAATCGGAACATTAAATCTCGATTTTGTGCCCGATTTTCCACTTCGATGTGGTGAATCCCTTTTGGCAGCTTGATAATATTCACATCACCAATAGATGGTGTTTTCTGGTTTTCAGCAATCCAAGCTTTGTTAGATTTATAAGCTATTTCAGTGATTTCAGAAAATAATTCACGATTGTCATAAATATTAAATTTGTAGCCATCTTTATTGATGAAATTATCTTCAAATAACATTCGACTGACGATTTTCAAAACAATAGGGCCTTGAAGTGTCAGCTTGATTTTATCTGCTTTTGGAGAATAATAAGTAAACTCTTTTTCGTTTAAAAATAATGTTTTTTCGGTGCCATAAAAATTTGGTGTAAAGCGAATAAAATCAATTTTTTTATTAGATTTCACAACTTCATCATTTTTAATTTTAAAGATGACTCTTTTTTCCGAAATATTCTTTATCTTAATTTTATTCTTCGGTAATAATAATGCTGTCTTAAATTTGTTGAATCTTGAAATTGCTTCTCCATTTACACCTTTACAAATTTTACTTTTGATAGCACTTTTTTCTAAAACCCGTGTTTCATCATTTATCGAAATTTCATATTGATAATTTTCTGCACCTACACCGTTCATAATTAAACGAGAATAAACTTCTAAACTATCTATTTGAACTGTGTTACACTTAAACGATTCACCAGAATTTAATAGAACATAAGTATATATTTTGCTGTTTTTTTTGTTGAAAAAAAGAAAATCTTCAGTCCCATTTTCAATTTCTATTTTAGCCGCAAAAAGAGATAACGTAAACAATAGCAAAAATACAATTTTTCTCATCATAATGTAATTTCTTCCTCTTTCAATCTGAGCTCTTTATGATCAAAAAAGATAACTATTAAAATAAGTAAAACTAAGATTATAAAAGCAATCGCCGCCATTGTCACATTGTATTTTTCGATTTCAAACATACTTCCTTTTCCCGGTTTTGGCAATGGCACGGGAGCAATTGGAAATTTTAAGTTTTCAGCAAATTTATCGATGTCCAAAATGTGCACTATTGGCACACCTTTATCTGCAAATAGAAGCATCGTCCCTTTCAATGGAGTATTCGTCAGCGTCAAATAACGATGAAAACCGGTTTTGATAAGTTGGCCATTTATCGAAATGCCCAAACTGGATAAACCGCCACCCACATTTACATACAAATCAATTTCACCATTTTGTTCAAACAGTTCCATTTTTTTAGAAATATTTTGTTCCAGACTTCCTTCTTGAACAAGTTCTACTTCATTTTTTTGAATGTTTTCGACAATTAATTCGCGTCCCACAATATTTAATCCGCGCCCTAAATCTCGTCCGCCACCAATCGATGCGGCTTTACTTCGATAAGATAAAACGCCATTTTCGTTGAGTAATTTTTCCATATCGAGCCAAGTAAAATTTGGGTCGGTAGCACCAAACATCGAAGCACCAACGGAGGATATCAGCACAACATCGAGTTCTAAAATTTCAGCAGCACTCAAAACAGCAAGATTCATCGCTGGTAGTGACCCCGTACAATTCACAGCAATTCTATCATTTTTTTTCAAATTTGCTTCTTTGAAAATTTGCACAAAAGCGGCGGCAAAGTTAGGATTTAAACTGGTTAATTTTGAGTCCAAATCGCCTCTATCGGTTACAATGAGAGATTGCTTTTCACCGATTAATGCCGTTTTATTTGGGTCATTTAAGTCATCAATGAAAACATTATTTTTAAGACGATTTTGTTTTATTATCTTTTCTGTTTTTTGCATTAAGCTAGCAGCTGCCAATTTTTCTTCAAAATATTGGTCACTCACAAAAATTCGAGAATTTTCTACCCAAACGAAAAGGATTATCGATGCTAACATTAACACTAACAAACTTAATTTTGATTTTGCACTTGGAACAAACATTTTTCCTACCTAATTATTTCACCATTAAAAATTAAAACCAACAAAATCCTGACAGTTACAGCAGCTACCACCATTATCGACAAAGTTTTGATTACGCCCTGTTTTTCCATCGCATTAGCGATGAGACCAGGTATAATAAAACCAATTACAT
>CAZWYK010000076.1:0-5833 GCA_964638205.1 uncultured Candidatus Cloacimonadota bacterium
AAATGGGTGAAAATGGAAAGATGAGTAACGAGGCGCGTAGGCAAGCACAAAAGTTGGCAAATGACCAACAACGACTTGCCGAAAACTTGAAACGAATGTTGCAAACAAATCAGGAGGCACAAAAACAAACAGCTGCTATCAATAAAATGATAGAAGAACTTGAATCTATAGTAAATGACTTGAAAATGGGACGAGTGAATCGAGAATTAATTGAGAAACAAGAACGCATCTTATCGCGACTACTGGAAGCACAAAAATCTATTCACAAGCGCGAATTTTCCAAAAAAAGAAAAGCAGAAAATAGTGAAATAGATGAATGGGACTTGCCAGAAAATTTGGAATTAGAATTTGATAAAATGTGGCAAAAAGCACTCTTGAATGAAGATTACAAAAACTACCCAAAAGAATATCAAGAGTTAATTAAGGAATATCTAAAAATATTGAACGAAAAATTAGGAGAAAAATGAAAACACGATTAATTTTACTAATTTTATTGATGATTTTCAGCTTATTTGCACAACTCGATGAACGCGAGATTTTGTTCAAAAGAGCAACACGCTATCGAACGCAGCAACAATATGAAAAGGCAGCAGCAACATTTGCAGAAATCTTAAAAATCTATCCAACAGATGAAGAGGTTATTGAGCAATTCACTATGTTGTTAATTCAAACAAAACAAACTAAAAGGGCAGAAAAACTATTAGTTACCCACCAAGAATCCATTTCGAAAGTTAGTTATACAACTTTACAAATCAACATAATGTTGAGTAAAGGTCAGATTGAAAAGGCAAAAAAGATAGCTTTTGAACATTTAGAAGGTAACATTCGTATCAACGACTATCAAAAATTATTCAGCACTTTTGAATCGTTCAAAGAATCGGGAATCGCAGTGCAAATAATAGATAAAGTGCGTATAATTGCGAATGATGATTTTCTTTTTGCAAGAGAAAAAGCACGCATTCAAAAAAGCTTAAATAATTTAGAATTAGCAATTATTGAATATCTGAAAGTTGCCGAAAATAAATGGCAGTACGCTAATTTTGCATTATCAAGGTTACGTTTAATTTTGCGGGAAAATCTTGATTTAATAAAGGTTATAGAAGATTATTCTCGTCAAACAGACAACCAGAAAATTCATGAAATTTACGCACAATGTCTAGGTGATTTAGGATTTTACGAAAAAGCAATTTTAGAATACAATAACTTACCAATTGCAGATTTAAAGCGATTTGCAGCTCGACAATATTCCATTGGAAATCTTGTATATGCCAAGAAAGCATATACGCAGTACATAGAAAAAATAGGCAACCAAGTTGAAATTGCGAATGCAAAAATAATTATCGCTAAGATTGAAATGCGACAAAATAATTTTGCACTTGCACAAAAAATATTGACTGAAATAGAAAATAACGCTACTATAAAAAATAAAAAAAACAGATATAAAACGCGTGCAAACAGTAAATGTAGAGAGCTTTTGGCAGAGATTGAACAAATAACGGGTGGTACCAAATACATTCAATATCTTCAGGATGCAAAAAACTTCTCTTTTAATGATAACGATAAAAAAAAGATAGACTTAAAAATTGTTTATCATCAATTATTGCACGAAAATTATGAGCAAGCAAGGCATCAATTAGCATCTATTTTGGTGGGCGAATCTGAAAATTCAGAAATCTATAAAGCGAGTATTTATAACTCCTACTTGATGGCTGTATTTCAAAATAATCTAGCTGCAGACAGCTTACTTACTGAATTTATTCTCAATTCTGCGAACGATGTCCGCACGAATGACTTGCTTTATCTTTCCACTTTTTTAGGAAATTTCCAAGATGAAGAAAATAGACAACTATTTTTGAAAGCTTATCGTAAAAAATTGCTATTCCAAGATGGGGAAGCTCTCCGTATTCTACAACAGCTTTACGAAAACTTAAAAAATGAAGAATTACTGATTTTAGCTGGCGATTGGGCTTTTGAAAATAAGGACTATGAACTTGCAAAAAAAATATTCGATGCAGAATTCTCAGATGTGGTTTTACAAAATTATGCAAAATTAAAGTTGGCAGAGTTTGACAAAAATATTTGTAAAATATTTTTGGAAAAAAATCAGGATTCTGTGTTTTTACCAAATTTTAGAAAATTATTGGAGGAAAAATGAGATCATTTATCTATTTTATGATTCCATTCGTTATCATCTTTTTGTTATTCAAACTTTTCGGTTTTATCCTTTTCAGGTTTTGGTTTATCATTATACCGTTAATTGTTTATTATTATGTAACTTCCAAACTTAAGAAAAAAAAAGATAATTTCAAAAACCGTACTCATCTTGATCCCAAGAAAGAAGTAAAATTGGACCAAGATTTTGAAGTTATTGACGATGAATAAATATAATTTAGCATTAATAAACAGTTTTAAATATCATCTGCAGGTTGAAAAAGGACTTTCGGAGAATAGCGTGGAGAGTTATCTGCACGACATCAACGATTTTGCTAATTTTATCGATAAGAAGGTAGATATTATTGGCAATAACGACATCATTAACTATCTCGTGAACCTGCAGGAAATAGGACTTTTGAACTCTAGCATTGCCAGAAAACGCAGCTCTATAAAATCTTTTTTTAGGTTTTTGCTAGATGATGGAATAGAAATTGAAGTTGTACTCAACGACATTCCGAACATCAAATATTCACAGAAAATACCGCAAATCCTTTCGGTGCAAGAGATGCTAAAATTATTGGATGCTATTCCAACTGAAAAAACAACCGATATTCGCAATAAAGCAATGTTGGAACTAATGTATGCTAGTGGTTTGCGAGTTTCAGAGATTATCAATGTGTCGATTCATGATGTCTATTGGGATGAAAATTTGGTGCGAATAACTGGTAAAGGGCGTAAACAACGTATCGTACCAATTGCCGCAAATTCATTTCCATTTATCAAAAACTATCTCCAAACTGCCCGAAAAAAGCTAAAGAAAGATAAAAACATTGATCTGCTCTTTTTGAATATTCGCGGTGACAAATTAAGCAGAATGGGAATTTGGAAAATAATCAGCAAGTTGGCACTTCAAGCTGGTATCAAACAGCACATTTCACCCCACACATTTCGTCACTCTTTCGCTACCCATCTTCTGGAAGCTGGTGCAAATCTGCGAGTGGTACAGATGCTTTTGGGACATTCTAGTATAAATACTACTCAAATTTATACCAACATCGACAGAAAGTTTATCGAGAAAGAACATCGCCTCTATTTTCCACGCTAAACAGATGAAATCTATTTTAATCATTGATAATTACGATTCATTTACCTATAATTTGGAGCAACAACTTGGCTCATTTTTTGATGGGAAGATTGTTGTGAAACGAAATGATGCAATTAAACTTCTGGAAGTGATAAATTTCGATGCAATTGTCATTTCGCCAGGTCCAGGAAGACCAGAAGATGTACACCTTACAAACGCAATAATCAAAAGATATTATGCTCAAAAACCAATTTTGGGAATTTGTTTGGGAATGCAGTGCATCAATGAAATTTTTGCAGGTAAAACAATTTTGGCGAATTATCCAATGCACGGTAAAATTAGCACAATTTCACACGATAACATAGGATTATTCAAAAACATCCCCCAAAACATAAAAGTAGCGCGCTATCACTCATTAATTTGTGATGTAAACAACGATAAATTACAGGTTACAGCTCGCAATATTGATGGTGTGACCATGGCAATTCGCCATAAAACATTGCCAGTCTTTGGAGTTCAATTTCATCCAGAGTCTTTCTTAACCGAATTTGGTGATAAAATGATGAAAAATTTCTTGGAGTTAATTTGAAGATTTTAGATGCAAAGATTAGTGAGATAAAATTTCAAAATGCAACGTGCTTTTTTGAAAAGTTTGCACAAAACTATTATGCGTCACTATTCACAGGGGAAGAGGCTACCTCTGAATATTCGCTCATTGGTAATAGACCACACACGATTATTCGTTTTGCAAATAATAAATTCATCATAAAGACTGCAAATAGACAATTTAGAGTCGAGACGGAACACAACAAATGCAACAATAATGACGATTTTTGGAAATTTATTAACGAAATTTTAGGAAAAACAAACTTTCATGAATTTGCTTTCCCTGTTGCTATTTGCGGTGGAATGGGCTATCTTTCTTACGAAATGCTCCATAAAATTGAAAGAATAACTAAAACAACAAATGCAAACTACCAAATGCCAGATTGCGAATGGGTCTTTTACAATCAATACTTTGTGTTCGATAATTTTGCCAAGAAAGCGTACGAAATCAACTTGCAATACGAACATGAGAGCACTATCGCAAAAAGTGAAAAAGTTGCAGATAACTTTAAAGTGGAAAAGCTTTTACCAGAATGCAATGCAAAAGAGTATATGCAAAAAGTGGAAAGAATCCGTAATTATATTTTCGCAGGGGATGTTTACGAAGTGAATCTTTCGCAACAAATTTGCGGTGATTTTGTGGGAGATGCTTTCCAACTATTCAAAAAACTTTTCGCGATAAATAGCGCCCCATTCTCTACTTTTCTAAATTTTGGTGAAAACAAGATTGTGTGTAACTCGCCCGAATTATTTTTGAAGTGTAACAATCGTAAAGTAGAAACACGCCCCATCAAAGGGACAATTCAGCGAGGTGAAACGCCAAAAGAAGATGAAGAAAATAAAATAAAATTGCTTAATTCACAAAAAGATGAAGCAGAATTGTTTATGATTATCGACCTTTTACGCAATGACATTGGCAAAGTTTGTGAGTATGGAAGCGTCAAAGTGATGGAAGCAAAACGATTAGAAGCTTTCAAAAATGTATACCATTTGGTGGGAAATGTACAGGGTAAATTGCGAGAGAACATCTCTTATTTTGACCTTTTGCGAGCAACATTCCCCGGCGGTTCAATCACTGGTTGCCCCAAAATTCGCTGTATGGAAATTATCGATGAACTGGAGACTTATGCACGTAACCTCTACACTGGTACAATCTTTATCATGAACAAAACTTCGCTTATTTCCAACATTGTCATTCGGTCTGCCATCATTCAAAATGGCAAAATTTATCTAAATTCCGGTGGTGCCGTCACGATAGATTCTGACCCTCAAAGTGAGTTTGAAGAAACGAAACATAAATTGAAAAATATTATAGAAACAATAAAGAGTTGATAATGAATATATTCACAACTTTAAAATATCAAAACGAGCAATTTTATTTTTTGGAAGAGCACCTTACACGCTTGTTCGATTCACTGCGATGGTACAAAATTAAAATCCCCCAAACAGATTTTGAAGCAGAATTGAAAAAATTAATGAAGATAAATAAATTCTTGGAAAGTCGCATTCGGATTGCAGTTTCGCAAAATGGTAAATTAGATATTCAGTGCCAAAAATTAATAGTAAATAAAACTCCTAAAATAATTAAAATATTTGCTGAAAGACGAAAAAGCTTAGAAATTTATCGTCATAAATGTGAAGATTTACCTAATGTAGAACTAAATAAACAAGCGAAACAGAATGGTTTTGATGATTATCTTTTTATTGATGAAAAAGAGCGAATTTTGGAGACAATATTTTGTAATATATTTTTTGTAAAAGACAATGAGATATTTACTCCACCCAGTTATTTACCCATTTTACCTGGCATTATGCGTGCAAAAATTCTCGAACAGAATAATGTTTCCGAACAAGAAATCTTTCTAAACGAAATTTCACAGTTTGACGAGATATTCGTTACAAATGCAATCCACGGTAGGGTAGAGGTGAAAGAGATTGATATTGGCTAATAACTAATAACCGCTCCTTTCGGAGCGGTTATTTTTTGTC
>CAZWYK010000077.1:0-5765 GCA_964638205.1 uncultured Candidatus Cloacimonadota bacterium
GTGGAAGCGGATAGTGTCTCAGTTCGTCGTCATCAAGAGGGCGATTTAGGAAGTTTTCAATTAATTGGTATCGTTGATAAAATTAAAAAAGAGATTGAGAAAAAAAATAAGGATTAAATCACAATTTTTTTATTTTCAACGAAAATGATTAACTTATTTTTTTTCATATATTTACTTTGAAATTTAGCTGAAATAGGTAAAAAAGTAATGAATTTTTTTGAATTATTTTCACTTTTTTTAAGATAATTCCGACCAATATTTTTTGCTTTCTTCAGAATGTTGTTATCTAAAAATGATGGGTAATAGTGTGATTTTGTGAAGTGGCACCAATCAAATCGCAGACAATCAGCGTAAAACTCGTGCATTTTACAAAAATTCTGTTTAATGAATTTTAATAGAAATTGACTATTCTTTTGCCAGTTTTTGGTGTTCTTCTCAAAATTAAGCTCAGCTCTAAATTTTGCAATTTCAGTAAACATCTCAAAATTAGAATTGAACTCATCAGATAGATTATTGATAAAATGTTGGTATTTTTCGGAATTATAAAAAATGTTTATTTCATTTTCGACTTGCCTAATTTGTGATAATTCTGCAAAATTTAACCACTTATTTTGCAAAACTTGGTAAGGTGGATTTTGCATCGTAATCATTTCAAAAAGTTCTTTTTTTTCAGCCATTTCTGTGCCTGGTAGAATTTTCAAAAAACCTAACTGGAAATGGTTTGGCTTTAATGATAAAATTTCATCAATCGATTTTTTGACACTTTCAAAATCCTCAAAAGGTAAGCCTGCAATGAAATCAAGATGAAAATGGATATTTTTTAATCTTAATAATTTAGTAATATTTTTTTTTGTTTTACGCCATTTTGAAGAACGATTTATCGTTTTTAAAGCGGTAAAATTGGTGGATTGTATTCCGATTTCAAATTGGAAAAGATTTCTGGGGATTTTTGTCAAAACTTCTAAGTCTGCATCAGTTAATAAGTTGGGAAAAATTTCAAAATGAAATTTTGTAGATGTTTTTTGGGAAATTATAAATTCCCAAATTTGGCGTGAAAACTCACTATTAGCATTAAAAGTTCGATCCACAAACTTGATGATTTTTGGTTTAAATTTCAACATAAAGTTCAGTTCTTTTTTCACATCTTCAATTTTACGAAATTCCAATTTTTGATCATTTCGAGATGAAATACAGTAACTGCATTGAAATTGGCAACCGCGACTTGCTTCGTAATAGAGATATCTATTTTCCGAAAAGTCTTCCGTCAAATATGGAAACGGAATTTTGTGAAAAGGTGGATTTTTAATGTTAATTATTTTTTTTTCTGCTTGAAAATTATTTTCTAAAAGATATTTGAAACCAGCTTCTCCAGCACCAAATATGATAAAATCAATGTGTGGAAAATTATTTAACCATAAATTTGAGTTGTAGCTTGCTTCTGGTCCACCTAAAACGATTTTTGTTTTTGGTAAAATATTTTTTAAATGAGATGAAATGAATTTTACGATTTGTACATTCCAAATATAGACGGAAATTGCAATAATATCTGGTTTTTTATCGACGATTTCTTCCAAAATGTCGAGTTGGTTTTGATTGATAGAATATTCTGAAATTGTGACATCAAAATTAAGCTCAGCTACAAAATTACGCAAATATCGGATTGCTAAATTTTGATGAGTATAACGTGCGTTTATTCCCACTAATAATATTTTTTTCATATGTTTTCCGATTCTAATGTTTGAAAAATTAGTCAATTGTTTTTTTGAAATATTAAAAAAATATTGCCATTTAGAGATAAGTGATTAAATTGTCCAAAAATAAAATTAATGGAGGAATTATGGAAAATGTGGATTTTCAAAAACCAGAACAAATAGAAGCTGCAAAGCGACTTCAAAATAACCTAGACAAAATCAAAAATAAGGTGATTATTTTAAGCGGAAAAGGAGGGGTTGGTAAAAGCACAGTTTCAGTAAATGTTGCACTAGGGTTAGCAAAAAATGGATATAAAGTTGGGATTTTAGATGTTGATATTCATGGCCCGTCTATCGCTAAGATGTTAGGTATTGAAGGTGAAAAATTATTGATTACTGAATCGCAAAAATTTCCAGCTCCCATTAAAGTAAACGATAATTTGTTTGCAATGTCTATTGCAAATTTAATCCCCAATCCAGATGAGCCAATAATTTGGCGAGGTCCCATTAAAATTGGTGTAATTAAACAATTTATGCAAGATATTATCTGGCCGGAACTTGATTTTCTCATTATTGATTCACCACCTGGAACTGGTGATGAACCACTTTCTGTTGTACAAACTTTGAACAAAGTGGATGGATCTATAATCGTTTCTACACCGCAAGACATTGCGCTTCTCGATGCACGGAAAACAATTAAATTTTCTCAAAAAATGGATGTTCGAATTTTGGGAATTATAGAAAATATGAGCACTTTTGCGTGCCCGCACTGTGGTGAAACAATTGATATTTTTGCGGGGCTTGGAATCGAAAAAGCAGCAAAAGATTTTAGTGTGGAGATTATTGGGAAAATCCCACTTGATCCACAAATTGTTAAAAGCGGTGATTCAGGTATTTCTCATTTAGAAAATCATCAAAATTCTGCGTCTGCTATTGCTATTAAGAAAATGGTAAAAAAAATAGAAGAAAAAATGGTATAACATGTTGATATTAACAAAAAAGTGATGCTAATTTCAGCGTCACTTTTTTTTGTTGCAATTAGCTACTTGACAATGAAGTATTCGTTTTTTAGTTTGCCTTCTCGAATGGGAGATGCAAAATGATAATTGATTCCAGATACAAAATAATTGAAGAAGTAGGTTCAGGAATTTGGGCGACGGTTTATCAAGTCCAAGATACGAGAAGTAAAAAAACTTATGCGTTGAAGCATTTTCATAAATTAACAAATGCTGAATTTTACCAAAAATTTTCAGCTGAAAATATGCATCAAATAACAAAATTACGCCATCCAAATCTTTTACACGTACACGATTTTGGCAATTTTGATGACAATATTTATTGCCTTAGTGAATATTTTAATGGAAAAATACTGAGCAAATTTAAATTTTCCAAATCAAACATAGATTTACTGTACGAAATTATCGTACAAACCTGTTATGGAATCGGAGCTTTGCACAATCAAAATATACTTCATAAAGATTTGAAACCGACAAACATTGTGTATCAAATTCAAAATAATCATCCGGTGGTAAAGGTTTTAGATTATGGTTTTTACAAAATAGGAAGTGAGAAAAAAAGCCAAAAAATAAATCAAAACTTACCGTACATTGCGCCTGAAATTTATACTGATAAATTGGTAAATGAAGCAAGTGATTTTTATTCATTAGGAATGATTTTATACAAAGTTACAACTGGCACATTACCATATTCTACTGAACAATTAGCCAACGTTGTTTCAGGTGATCATTTTGATATATTTCCTAAATTTCCACGTGAAATAAATCCAGAAATACCCGAAAAATTAGAAAACCTTATTTTGAAATTAATCGAAAAAAACCCAGAAGATCGTTTTCAAAATATTGATGAAATTATTGTTTTCATAAACGAAACTCAATCTCAAAAATTTTCTTTATCGAGTAAGTGGTCAATCGTAAATAGAATTAGATTTAGCGATTATATCGTGCGTGAAGATTATTCTCATAAGTTACTTGATTATTTACCAATTGTATCAGCTGGAAACGGTAAAATTATTTCACTTTCGGCGGGAAAAGGTTTGGGTAAAAATAATGTACTTACACTTTTCAAATACCACATTTTAACGAACGAATACTATGTTTTTGATTACGAATGTAGCCAAACGAAGAAAGATCCATTTTTTGCCTTAATTAAAGAGTTCTACGCTGCTGCTGAAAATAATAAAAAAATTGAATCTGATTTGTCCAAAATATCAGAAAAATTACGGGAATATTTATTTAACTCAGAGGTGGTGGCGACGAAAAAAAAACAAGACAAAAGAGCGCTTGACCTCGACTATAAATCAGCATCAAATTTTATTTATCATCTTTCTACCGAAAAACCAATTGTTTTTATAATTCGTTCTGCAGAACACCTTGGAAAAGAGGTCTTTGATTTTATAAATTACATATCACGCGGTATTTTGAACCGTCCGATTCTAATTATATTGAGCATAAATGACCCACGCCAATTGGAGGGGTTGGTGCATGCTGTGAAAATAAAAATTTCCGATTTAAGCTTTATTGAAACAAAAAAATATGTCACAAAACTTTTGAATGTCATACCTTCAGAAGTTTTTTTGCAAAAATTATGGGAACGCTCGAATGGAAATCCACGGTTTATTGAAAATATTTTAATTGACTTAACACTAAATAAAAAAATTTGGAAAAAAAATAAATTTGTTTTTGATTTTAAATTTAATAACTATATTCTTCCCAAAAAATTATTAAATGATATTTATTTAAGAATGGCTCATCTTCATAAAAAAAATTATCAATTTTTTCAATATTTAGCGTGGATAAACACAGATTCATCAAAAGATTTAATTAAACATATTCTTCACATAAACAACGAGGAATTGTTTAATTTGCTTCAAGACGGTATAAATAACGAACTTTTTAAAAAGATTGGAAAGTATTATCGCATTACTTTTTCGGAAGCAAAACTACGCTTAATAAGAGAGTTAACAACCAACCAAAAAAAAGAAATATCGCAAAAAATTGTTCAATATTTTGATGAACACAAAATTACTAAAATCCATTTCTGTGAAAATATCATATCGCATGCCAAATATTTAAAGAATTACGAAGCAGTTAGGAAATACAACACGCTTTTAGCACAAATACATTTCTCTAAAAATAATTTTCACCAAGCATTTTTGGAAATGTGTAATGTTATTGAACTAGACATTTCGGAAAAATTATCAGTTTCAGAGAGTGAATTGAAAATGGATATGTCTATTTTTATTGATTACTCAGAATGGATAACCGATGATCAAATTCCCGAAAAAATAAAAAAAATGATTCTTAAAATGCCCGAAATTTCAGAAAAATATTTATTAATGGGTGTATATTACAACGCAATGAATAAGTACAATAAAGCTCAAAAAATGCTTCAAAAAGCAGATGATTTAGTGTTTACTGGAAAAGCGAAAATTAGCGTTTTATTGCAACTTTGTTCCGTCTATTTCTACAAAAATGATTTTTATAAGTTAGGAAATTGTATTCAAAAATTATCTCAATTTAAGCTTTTGGTAGAGGAGAACCTAGAATATATTGCCTTCAAATGTTTACATTTAGGTTTTAATGGAAAATTGAATGAAAGCACTATTATTCTTGAGGATTTTATCGCAAATATAAAGTCACAGAATAATGCGAAATATCTTTCAAGAGTAGCTTCCTTGCACAATGTTTTGGCAATATTATATCATAAAAAAAAACAACTTGATAATGCCGAAAAACATTTTTTGTTTGCACAAAAAATTTGGATGAGTTTGAATCATAAAAAAAAAATGGGAGTCATTTATAATAATATTGGTGATGTTGCATTGGCTAAAGGCAACACCATAAAAGCATTTGAAAATTTTAAGAAAGCACTCACTATTTGCGAACAGACAAATAACAAACGTGTGAAAGTACAAGCTCTTTTGAATCATGGTCAAGCTTACATCAAACTGGGTTGTTTTTTTGATGCAGAAAATTATTTGAATGATGCTTTGAAATTATCGAACAAATTGGAAGCAACCCCATTTCACTAATCGATAATTATTAATTTAGCAAT
>CAZWYK010000078.1:0-5549 GCA_964638205.1 uncultured Candidatus Cloacimonadota bacterium
TTTTCACCATCACCACCAAAAAAAATAATCTTTCTTTGCGTGTCAATAATTTTTTACGAAGTAAAAAAGCCTTTAATTTTTTCATTTATGAAAAAAGCATCTACCTGTTGCTCTAATAAAAAAAATACTTGCAAATTTTCATCTATTCCGCTAGGAAGAGTAAAACTTTCTATGGAAATGTTTCAACTATCCCAAGAAAGTTTTATTCTTTCCATAGAAATATTTGTTTTTTGTAGTTAAATAATAATTTTTTCTTGAATTAATATTTGACACCGTTAAATATCGCATTAATGTATCTTCAAAATAAAAAATAAGGAGTGGTAAAAATGGAACATTTGACAAAAGAGACATTCAAAGAAAAAGTGTTTAACTATGAGGCAAGTAAAGAGTGGAAATTTGAAGGCAAGAATCCTTGTATTATCGATTTTTATGCAGATTGGTGTGGACCGTGTAAAATGGTAGCACCAGTATTAGAGGAACTTGCGGAAGAATATAAGGGAAAAGTTGATATTTACAAAGTGAATACAGAGCAGCAGCAAGAGTTAGCTGCAGCGTTTGGAATTCGCAGTATTCCATCAATATTGTTCTGCCCGAAAGACGCTGAACCTCAAATGTCTATGGGGGCACTTCCCAAAGAAGCATTTGTGAAAGCAATTGAGGATGTATTCAAAGTTAAAAAATAAGTTTTGTTGAAGGGAGAAAGGATGTCTGAATTTATTCAAAATCGTGAAAAAAGAGTGAAAGCATTGTTGAGTTTTTCAAAGGGAATTATCAATGGTGAAGATGGTTTGATGCTGATAAATCGTCACAAAGAAGCATTGGAAAACATTACTCCATACGATATGATTGAAATGGAAGACCGTCAAATAAAAGCGGGAATTACAACGGTAGTTATTAAACAGCATATTGAAAAAACTATGAATGTAATCTATTCATATTTGAAAAAATATGATTGGAAGAAACCGCCAAAAGGACACCCTCTCTTTTATCTTATGTTGGAAAATCGGGAACTAGAAAAAATCATGGACACGATAAAAAAATCACTTAAAGAAAATGATTTTAGTAATTTTAAATTACAGATTTCTAATCTTTCACAATTTGAAAATCACTATGTTCGCAAAGAAAACATATTGTTTCCGTATTTAGAGAAAATTTGGGAAAATTACAGCCCGCTCAAAGTAATGTGGTCGCTTCACGATGATATTCGTAAGAAATGGAAAGAGATAGCTGAACACATTGAAGCCGATAATGATTTTACAGTGAGAATTCACAAAGATGTTGGTGAATTGTTTTTTTTGATGTTTGGAATGGTTTTCAAGGAAGAGTTGGTGGTTTTCCCGATTGCATCTGAAACTGTAAGCGACGAAGATTGGGCAGACATGCAAAGACAATCTGCTGAAATTGGCTACTCATTTATTGAAAAGCCAGATGTGAAATTTTCCATTAAACCTGAGACAGCTGTTGATAAATTGGTAGATTTATTTTTCAAGGTGGAAACGGGTGAGCTCTCTAAGTCTCAGTTAGAAATAATGTTAAATACACTTCCGCTTGATATTACCTTTGTGAACGAGAATGATGAAGTGCGTTACTTTTCCAAACCTGAAGATAGATTCTTTCCACGCTCACCAGCAATAATTGGTAGGAAAGTACAAAATTGTCATCCACCAGAAAGTGTTCATGTTGTCGAAAAAATTGTTGCTGCCTTCAAAAACGGTGAAAAAGACAGTGCTGAATTTTGGTTTCAAATGAAGGGTAAATTTATCTACATTCGTTATTTTGCAATGCGTAACGAAGCCGGTGAATACCGTGGAACCTTGGAAGTTAGCCAAGACATTACTGAAATCAAAAAGCTGGAAGGAACCCAAAAATTGTTGGATTGGTAAAATGCAAAAGGTAATAGTTTTTAGTACGCCAACTTGTAGTTGGTGCCGGAAATTAAAAACTTATTTGCGAGACAATAGGGTGAGGTTTAGGGATGTAGATGTGTCACGAAATCAAAGAGCATTGCAGGATATGATTCGTAAAACAGGTCGGCAAGGTGTGCCCCAAATGTGGGTAAATTCCCAACCAATAGTTGGATTTGATAAGGCAAAAATTGACCGACTGTTAGAACTTAAAAAAGAGAGAAAAAGAAATGAAAAAAGCAATAATAGACAACAATAGATGCGATAAATCACCGTTTTGTCCGGTAAAGAGGGTTTGCCCTACTGGTGCCGTAACGCAAAAAGGTGGAATATTCAGGTCGGAAACACCTAAAATTAATGAAGCATTATGTATTGGCTGTGAGAAGTGTATTTTAGTTTGTCCGATGGCTGCGGTTAAAATGAAATAACTTGACCGAATAACATTGACACCAATCTTGACGATGAATATTGACAAGCATTCAAAAAAGGAGATGTAAATGAAAAAATTATTTGTAGTTTTAATGGTAGCTTTAATTTTAGTAGGCTGTGAAGTTGTAGAAAAATCTGATATGGGTGGACATCTGTGGATTGGTGATTCAACTTTCGTTCAAACAACAGTAGATGCAACTCAGCTGCTCGATGGCAATTTGCGTGCCAAGGTAGATGGTGAATGGCAAGAGTTCACACTCTTGGAATTACCGCAAGAATTTTTAGAATGGAATATCGCATATCGCAAAGAAGTAATTCAAGGAATCATGAAGGGAGATATGCCCAATCTAGAAGGGCCACATAATGGAATTGTTGCAACACACGGATATAAAAGAGGCGATTCACAATTTCGTGTGAATAATGCTATCAAAGGGTTGGGCTTTTTACCCAAGCCAGAGAGAATTGAAGAACTAATTCAGCGTATGAAAGACACAAGTGAAGAGGGGTTTCCTGTAAAACTTGATGTTTTAATGGACTTCTATAACAATGCGGAAGATATCTTTGATATGACAAAACAGGTTTCATTGGAACTTTATGCAAATCCAAAAAGGGGAACACAAACTTTTCTCAATCAAATGACAGATCCTACTTCAGTAATAGTTTTTATGGCAATTCCAACTTATAAGTTGAAAACAATTGCTTATTTGCTTCATCCAAAAAATCCAAATTTAACAAAATATGAAAAAAATGTGGTGGAATATATAAACTTGATTCACAGTTATTTTCACGGCGACTTTCCAGTCGATTTTACCGCAGCAATTTACAATGTGGTAGAAGTTTATGATAGTTCACCTGGAAAACAAAAAGGAATGGGGACAAGAATTGTTCCATAGGAGAAATTATGAAAAATGCAGAAAAATTTAATAAGATTGCTGATCTATTGGCGATTTTGTACAAGCAAAACGACACTTATCGTAAACAGTGCTCTACTTTGGGCAGAGCAGAATGTAATATGGTAACTTTGTTGAACAATATGGGGAGACCAGTCTATATGAGTGAGCTTGCTAAACAGCTTAATGTAACACCAAGTAGAATCACGCGGTTAGTGGATAGTCTAGTAGAAAAAGGATATGTAGTTCGTTCTGTTTCGAAACAAGATAGAAGGAAGTATAAGGCTGAAATTTCTAAACGTGGTAAGAAACTTAACACTCAGGTTAACGATGAATTGAAGCAAATTCATAAAGAAATTGTGAAAGCGTTACCAAATGAAAAAATTGACGAAGTTTATGAAAACTTGATACTCTACTTGGATACTTATTTTGCTGTTTTGAAAAAAAATGGGATTGTGGATGAGTCATAAATCAACAACAGTTTGGCAGAATGAGGGCTTAAGGTTTGAGTCGACCGTAAATGGTCATAAAATTATGATGGATAATGCGGTTGGCGATAGTGGTGCGCGACCCAAAATTTTACTTTTATCAGCTCTTGCTGGTTGTACGGGAATGGATGTAGTTTCCATGCTAAATAAAATGAAAGTGGAAAATTTTGAGCTTACTATTGATGCTGATGCAGACCAAACAGATGAGCATCCCAAAGTTTATCACACGATTGATGTTACTTATAATTTTGTGGGTGAAAACTTACCAATTGATAAGATAAAACGCGCTATTGAACTTTCTAAAACGAGATATTGTGGCGTTTCCAAAATGCTCAGCGAAACTGCTAAAATAAATACAAAAATAAAAATAAATTCGGAGGAAATATGAGAAAGATATTCTTAATTATGGTTGTTTTTACATTTTCGGTTACAGCTTGTGTGGCAGAAGATGTGAAAATAGAAGAGACAGAAAAGATTGAAGAAAGATTGTTATGGCTCGAAAATTTTGAAGAAGCACAGGAAATTGCGAAAATAGAAGACAAAACAATTTTGGTAGACTTTACAGGCTCAGATTGGTGTGGTTGGTGCATTAAGTTGGATAATGAAGTTTTTTCTCAAACAGCTTTTATTGACTATGCAAATGCAAACTTAGTTTTAGTAAAATTAGATTTTCCACGCAAAGTTTCACAAACAGAAGAGAAAAAAAAATACAATCGAGCATTAGCTCAAAAATATGGAATTAAAGGTTTTCCTACGATTTTACTGTTTGATGCAAGTGGCGAAGTGATTGCTAAAACAGGTTACCAACAAGGTGGACCTGAAAGTTATGTATTACATTTGGAAGAATTTATTCATCCAAAGCAACAATAAACAGCAATAATAAAAAAACACCGTAAAGTCTTGCGGTGTTTTTTTTATTGACAAAATTTGTAATGATTACAAATTTGTATATAGGTTAAGGTAGGGTTAGATGAAAGATTACGAAAAGATTTTGCGGAAGGCGAATGTATCACCTTCAATACAAAGATTAAAGGTGGTAGAATTCTTAGATAAAAATAGAATTCATCCAACTGCAGATGATATTTATCAAGCACTTGCTCCACAAATTCCGACACTTTCAAAAACCACGATTTATAACACGATGAAGATTTTTGTTGAGAAAGGATTAGTGATTGAGCTAGTTGTGTTTGAAAATGAAGTTAGATATGAGTATAATATCGCACCGCACGCCCATTTTAAGTGTATCAAGTGTGGAAAAATTTTGGATGTTGAAACATCGTTTGATTATATAAACAATGAAATGTTGGAAGGTCATAAAATTTTACAACATCACATAAATTTAAAAGGTGTTTGCAAAAAATGTTTGGGGGAAGCTGAATAATGCCTGAATTACCTGAGGTACAAGTTGTTGTTAATGGAATTATCGAAAAAAACTTAAATAAAGAGATTGCCGAAATCATTGAAATTCGTCCAAAAACAGTACAATATTTTACCGAAGTAGAAGAGTTTGGCAAAATTTTGGATGTAGAAAGGCGTGGGAAATTCATTTTGTTTTTTACCGATAAAAAACTAAAAATAGTTGTCCATTTACGAATGACTGGTAAACTGATTTCGGAAGAAACGGAAGATTATCTTCCGCCGCACGCGCGTGCTTATTTTGTGTTTACAGACAAAACTCGTCTCGTTTTTGATGATGCTCGCACTTTTGGTAAAATTCAAGTTTATCAGCAAAATGCAAAAATAGAATCAGTCGAAAAACTTGGCGTAGAACCGCTTACAGATAATTTTAATGAAAAATATTTGAAAAATATTTTAAAAAATAAGAAAGCCCCGATTAA
>CAZWYK010000079.1:0-5510 GCA_964638205.1 uncultured Candidatus Cloacimonadota bacterium
TTTTTCTCGTTTCATAAACTCTCATTTTGGCAATCGTTTCATTAATTTTTTCCGCCCCACCATGATGCTCTTTCAAAGCATCCATCGCTTTCATGTCTTCTTTTGACAACAAATTAAAATGCATAATTCCTCCACTTTTTATTTTTTGTACAACTAATTTTCAATCAATAATTATATCTTTCAAATCCCTTTTTGGAACATGATGCACTCCATGGTCATCTCGCCAATATTTGAATTCATTATTTTTCATTTTTTCAATGACTATTTCTTCTTTTGGTTTACCAATCGCAATTATAAGCATAATTTCATATTGTGCGGGAATTTGTAATAATGTGCGTAATTTATCACGGTTTATCGAAGCAAAAATGCAACCGCCTAGACCTTTTTTAACCGCACCGAGAAGAATAGATTGGCAAGCTATACCAACATCATATTTGGCATCTGTTTCGGATAAAATGACAATGTAGGCAGAAGGTTTTTCGCCTTCTTTTGGACCATGCCAATCTGTCAAAAATCCCGCCCAACTCAAAGTAGCAAACACCTTTTCGTTTTTAGGTTCATCATTTACAATGGCATATTTTAATGGTTGCAAGTTAGCACCAGATGGAGATAATCTCGCCAAGTCTATCAATCCCAATAAAGTATTTTTTTCAATTTTTTCAGATTGATAAAAACGGCGATAACTACGATTTTTCAAAATTAAATCTTTCATTTTTTATCTAACCTTTCACTGTTTAACAGCATTGATTTACCAATATCTTGAATAGTAAAAAGTAATAAAGCACTATTCTCATGACTCAAATATGGTGCTGGTTTGAGAAAGTCTAACAGCAATGAGTACAAAAAATGTTTAGCGTGCAAATCTAAAAATTGTTTTGTAAAAGTTTTTGATTCGAGAATCATTTTTTCTTCCAAAATAATTTTTTTGCGCAATTGAAAAATTTGTTTTTCGAATAATTCCGTATAATTCGCTAATCTTTCTCGAACACGGTCTGGCTCAATCACCTTAGACATTTTAGCATTTGGTTTCAAATGCAAAATCAGCTCTTTAATAATTTCATCACTATCAGCATTACTGTCAGCTATTTTTCGAAGCGAACTACATTCGAGTGTCATTTCGAGAAGAAATTTTTGATAAACACCCAACCCATCTAAGTCAATTAAAATTCCGTTAACCGCATCGTTAAATATAGTTAAAACATTAATTGTAAGTACAACATTTCTGTCAAATTCAGCGAGATATTTTTGATCGAAGTCGCCATTTTGGGCAACTAAATTCAAACCAAATAAAAGCAAAATTGTGGAAATAATAATTTTCATATTTAAAATAAAAGGAGAAGTTAACTTCTCCTTTTAACATTATCTCATTTCGGCTTTTATCACTTCAGCTAAGCGCTGAACACCAATTTTAGTCAAATCTTTGGGAGTGTACGAAAAATTAATTCGCATCGTATTTCTACCCTCGTTATTGCAGTGGAAAACATTGCCGACAACGAAAGCAACTTTCTTTTCGAGTGCTTTGTGAAAGAGGATTTCGGAATCCATATATTCTGGTAAAGTTATAAATAAAAATAACCCACCTTCCGGCTTTGTCCAACTCACACCTTCTGGCATAAATTCGTCAAATGCAGCCATCATAATATCTCTTTTTTCTCTGTAAAGTTCTATTGTTTTTACTAAATTTTCTTTGAAATAACCTTTTTGCACATATTTTGCTGCAACTTTTTGCACAAATGGAGAAGTGCAAAGATCAGTTGCTTGTTTAGCTTTCACAAATTGGTTAACAATATCTTCGTGTGCAATCACCCAGCCAATACGAAAACCAGGCACAAATATTTTGGAAAATGTCCCAAAATTAATTACATGACCTTCACCATCTAAAACATATAAACTTTTTTGTTCCTCACCTTCAAAACGAAGTTCTTTGTAAGGACTATCTTCTAGAATAAGTAAGTCAAATTTTTGGGCAATGGTGATAATCTCTTTTCGTCTTGCGTTGGTCATCGTTACACCAGCTGGATTTTGAAAATCTGGAATAATGTAGATGAACTTTGGCAAATCGTTTAATCTTTTTAATTCGGTTAATTTTTCGTCCAGTTTATCTGCTCGCATTCCCGCATCATCAAATTCAATTCCCACTAAATCTGCACCATAATTTTTGAATGCTTGCAATCCGCCCAAATACGATGGCAAACCGCAAATAACTTTATCGCCTCTATCTACAAATATTTTTGCAATCAAATCTAAACCTTGCTGTGAAGCAGTTGTAATCATTACATTGTTGAGAGAAATATCGAAGCCTTTCTCACGGTACATCTGCACAATTTCTTCCCGCAATAGGCTATCGCCTTCGGTCGAACCATACTGCAAAGCAGCTTCTCCATCTTCCCGTAAAACTTCGCTTGTCACTTCGGTGAGTTGTTCTATTGGAAATGTTTCTGGGGCAGGAAGCCCTCCTGCAAATGAAATAATTTCTGAATTTCTAGTCAGTTTCAACAACTCGCGAATTGCAGATTTTTTCATACCTTTCGCTGCTGCAGATAAAACACCTTGAAGATTACTAATCATTTTCTACTCCTGTTTTTTTCTTTTGCAGTGTATTTTTTTTTAGAGTGAATTATTGTCTATATTTTTTTATTTACCAAATTTTTCAGCAAATTCAGATGTCTAAATATGCCATTAATTCTTCTTTCTCCATTTGCTCTTTTATCGCTGGAATAAATCGTTTTTTTATCAAAATTTCCAACTCGTAAGCATTCTCTTTTTCATCGTAATCTTCCACTAAAATTTCGGAATTACTGTAAATAAATGAAATTAATTTTTGCATTCTGACTGGAATTTTAAGTTGAATTGTAGTTTTTGATTTCCTGATAAATTCATCAATCTTTGCGTGTAATTCTGAAATTCTATCCCTGTTTTTTGCCGACAGAAAAATTGAATCTGGGTAAATAGCGGTCAGTTTCTTTTTCAAAAATTTGAAACCAGTTCCAGACATTTTGTCTATTTTATTGAACACAATCAAAATATTTTTATTATCAACACTGATTTCTTTCAAAACGCTATTTACAGAATCAATCAAACCTTCCAAATTTGGATGTGCCACATCGACAACATGTAACAATAAATCTGCTTCCACCACTTCGAGCAAGGTAGTCTGAAACGAAGTAACCAATTTATGGGGTAATTCCCGAATAAAACCAATCGTGTCGGTAATGACTATTTTTTCTTTATTGGCAGTTGGGAAAAACCTCGTTTTGGAATCTAAAGTGGCAAAAAGTTGATCGGCAGTATATCTTTTTTCGTGTGTCAAGGTATTGAATAGCGTAGATTTACCCGCATTTGTATAGCCCACTAGTGCTACCGAAATTACTCCGCTTCTTTTTTTTCGTTTAATAAAAGATGTCTTCTCGATATCTTCCAGTTTTTTGTGAAGATATGCTGTTTTTCGACGAATTTCCCTTCTATCCACTTCAATTTGTGTTTCACCAGGTCCACGAAAACCAATTCCACCTTTGATTCTCGAAAGGTGCTTCCACATTTGTTTTAATTTTGTATACGCATACTCTAATTGTGCCAATTCAACTTGTAATTTTGATTGTTTTGTATGAGCGTGTTTCGCAAAAATATCAAGTATCAATTCCGTTCTATCTACCACATTGCAGTGTGTAAAATCAGAAATATTGCGCGATTGTGAGGGTGAAAGATTGTTATTGAAAATAATTGTATCAACTTCTTTTTCTTTTGCCAAATCTCGAATTTCTTCTAACTTACCTTTACCAATATAATTAGTAAAATTTGGTTTTTCCAAAGTTTGAACAAATGTTTCTATACATCTTGTTCCTGCAGTATCGGCAAGATGAAAAAGTTCTTGCATCGACTCCTCATAATATTCTTTTGAAATAGATTTTAAGCGAACGCCAATCAAAAAAACGCGATTTTTTTTATCCTTCATAAACCAAAACTTTTTTGTATTGCTTACGCCATTCGAAATATTTCTCTTTAATTTCCATCTTCCACAGCGTTTCTTTATTTTCGTTTTCGAAAGCGATAATATTCAAATAATGCATCCTCTCATCTTTACCACGAAAGCTCTTTTGTGGAAGCTCTATTTCAATTTTTCCGTTTTTTTTAATAATCGTGATTTCATTGATAAATATGCCTTCTATAATTTCAATAACAGCACGTGCATCCACGATTCCCGAACTTACATCTTTAAATTTAATCTTCATAATTTTCCTCTATTTTTGTCCAATTTCAGCCAACATATTTTGAAACCATCCCAGGTTAACATCGAACGGTTTTCCACCTTTGATGCGTAAAAACTCAATACAACGCATTTCATTTTTCGCATCTTCATCCATTCCAGCTACTCCACTTTCGCCTTTAAGGGCAGCTTTAACTGCCAAATCCACGCTCCGAAAAATCAGTTCTAAATCTTTTTTCGAAGGAGCTGCAGAACGCGCAAAGTAACCACTTTTCTGTACCAATATTTTCTCTGCAGCTAATTTTTTAGCAAATTGTTTTGCAAACCATTTTCCCGGATTTATCTCGTCTAAACGCACATGTCCAAAAGCATCTCGTTTAACTGTTTCGCCAGTTTTTTCCATCTCCGCCACGATACTTTCCACTCCCGCACCTTCGCTCAAAAAAATATTAACACTATCTTTTTCATCCATTTTTGTCTTTAATCTTTTTACTTCAGATTCAATATCTATCTGCATTTCGGGAATATAGACAGCATCAATATCCCACCTATCTTGCGAAAGTAAGATTTCGGGAAGAAAATCTTTTTTTGCCAAAGTTTGACGATATTCAAAAGCAGTCGCAGCAGTAAGCCAACCGCAATTTCTACCCATTACTTCGTGAATGATTAGCTGTCGCGAACTCGTCGTATTTTCGTTTACCACATTTTCAAAAAAGAGTGCACCTTGCTCGGCAGCTGTTTGCGCACCCAAAGTTTGCAAGATTGGGAAAACATCATTGTCGATCGTTTTCGGAATTCCAACTACTGTTAAGTTATAATCATTGTTTTTGAGAAATGCAGAAAGATCTGCAGCCGTTGTGTTTGTATCGTCACCACCGATTGTGTGTAAAATGGTAATACCGTCTTTTTTAAGCTGATTTGCAGCAACTTCGAGCGGGTTTTCACCAGCTTTCACATATCCTTTTTCGACGCAATCTGCAACATTCGTTAACTTCACTCGGCTATTTCCAATCACACTGCCACCAAATTTATAGAGCCGTTTGGCGTTTTTTCGCACTTCATCTGAAATAACAATTTTATTACCCAAAAGTAAACCCTTGTATCCATTCAAATATGCGATAATTTCCACATTCGGATTTGAGTAGTTCTCAACTAATCTACCGATTGATGCGGAAAGACAAGGTGCAATTCCACCAGAAGTTAAAATTCCAATTTTTGGCATTGATTCCCCTAAACTACTTTTGATTTTGGTGACATTGAAAAAAGAGCGTTATTTATGACAAGAAAAAAGTGAAAGATGTAAGAT
>CAZWYK010000080.1:0-2865 GCA_964638205.1 uncultured Candidatus Cloacimonadota bacterium
CTCAATCCGGTGAGGATTCAATAAACCAATCAAATTTAAACCAAGAACATATTGATAAGTATGTTGCTAATACCAGTGATTTTTGGCATGAGTTTCATAAAGCATTGAGTGCCCCATTCCATTTTCAACATAAATTTAAAGATACAACACTATCTGAATGGATTAAAATAATTTCAAATTCAAAAGAAATTCCAAGTTATTTGGAGCATCACCTATTTACATATCCAGTATTAAAAGGAGAATATTTTATTGTACACGCAAAAGCGATGTCTTTAACCAATTATAGATTATTTATGAATGATCAAACAACAGGTTTAAATAATATCCCGCTTCATTCAATTAAGAAATATGATGATACCGTGATTTTTGAAAAGAATGGACATGAAATAGAAATAAGATGGTCGAGCCTTAAAAATGAGTTAGTACATGCCGCTATTGCTAGGGCAGAATATAAAGAATTAAATGAGATTCAAAACTTAATTTTAGAATCTTCCTTTTATGAATTAAATAAATCACATGAAAATTTAGAAATCCCAAAAATATCTTGGAGTAAATCAGTTGATTTGTATAATAAAATTATTAAGCAAGATGAGCAAGTTAATCCATCTACAACTGATGATAATACTTTAGAAAATGAAAATATTGAATCTGTAATGGAAAAAGATTTTGTATCTGGCTTTAAAAGTATTTTCAACGAAACGCTCCTCTTACCTGAACTAAATAAAAATATAGATGAAAAAATATCTTCGAAAGTTGAAATGGTATTAAATAACTTATATTCAGAGAAATATAATAAAGCATATAAATCAATCAATGATATTCTTGAAGATAATTCAAAACTTGCTTCTTGCTGGTTTTTAAAAGCTTTGCTTGAAGCACTAAACCCTCCAGAAACTAAGAATTATTTAGATAATATTATGCTGTCGCTGGAAAATTTTGAAAAACATGTTGAAAATACAGATATTAAAGATAAATTAATTTATTCTTTATATCTAATTATGACACAAAACTATGTATCTAAAATTACTTACAATGTGCACAAAACGATAAAATTAGAAAAAACAAAGCAAGAAGCAGATACCGCAGCAGCAATTTCAGGCGTTATTGCAGGTATTTCTCTGAGCAATGCCTTAGATAGCAATAAATCAACAACAAGTAGAGCTTTATATGGTGGTGCTACATTAGTATCAGGTAAATTTATGACAGATTCTAAGGAACTTAGTAAACAATCAGAAATATTTTCTAAATCTATATTTGGTTTAGCTATTACTTATTCAAAGTTGTCTGTCAATTTTTTAACCTTACTTAAAAGCATAAATCCTAAAGATGATTCGTTACAAAAAATATTTTCTTCGGTATTAGCTAAATGGAAAACTTCTAATATTCTTCTTTTAAATAAAATTAAATTGAATTTACAAAATGAGCTAGAAAGGCTAAGAAAAACCTTTAAAAGTCCCGTAAAAATTCAGACACTAGAAAATTATGATTACTCAAAATTTACTAGTTTCCAGATTACATTAGACCTTTTAGGATTAGATGATCATATAATCATTAAAGAGAATAAAATTACCAAATTTATTGATACAAGCAAAACTTTGTTTAATCAGAATAAGCCTACTATAAATAAGTATTATAAAACTGCAAAGTTTTTTAGATTCACATATTATGCTGTGTTTGGATTATATGGTTTAGCTAATATTTTTACAGGATTATCACTTTTACTAATGTCTTTCTTCCAACCTTTTTGTTGGTATGTATTATCATTTTTAGCCTATTTTATAATAACTTTGCTTGCATGTAAGGCAGAAATTCATAATAAGCTATCTAATAACGCTAATGAATTTAAAGAATTTATAGAAAATATCCAATTTTCTGAAACAGACATAGATGAAAGTCAAATAGGTATAGATTGATACGTAAAAAAAATTAGCATCTATTGAGTTTGCATCTTTTTTTTATTATTGAAGTTATTTTCTTTTGAATTGAAAATTTATGAATAAGCATGATTAGAAGATTTTCCCATAACATGCAGCTCCACTCTCGGAACGTAAGAAAAGCAAGAAGTGCGTGGTAGCTGCCAAACATTAGCGGCAATACAGAGGAGGTTAAAATGCATAATAAAGACCCAATTTAATAAATTTGTTAAATAATAATGTATATTCAATGATAAATCTTTTGAGGTTTTTGCACCAATTCTTGAGAATTATCATTAAAGATTAGTGAAGTCAAATTGAAAACTAAAATTAAGGAGATTAAAATGGAAAAAAGAAGTGTAGCTGCAGTGTTGTTATTACCTATAATTACATTTGGTATATATGGATTAGTTTGGTATGTAAAAACAAAGAATGAAATGAATAATAAAGGTGCTGAAATTCCAAGTGCGTGGTTATTGATTATACCAATTGCAAATATAATATGGTTAGTCAAGTGGTGCAAAGGTGTTAATAAAGTAACTAAAAACTCTTTGTCAACAGGTGGATCGTTTGCTCTTGTATTTTTTCTTGGTATGATTGGTGCAGCCATTATTCAAAGTAAATTTAATCAAATAGATTAATTAACCCGCTTTATTAAATTTCTGACAACAAAAGTAATCTCCGTTACGGATTGCTTTTGTTGGCTTTCTTCTATTGCATATATACAAGAATATCAGAATAATTTAGTATGGTTTTTGGTAGTAATACAAACCCAAGTAAGGTAAATTGGGCAAAAGTAGCTTTGCTTTGGGGTATTATTGTTTTTGTAATCTACATATTGATTGAAGTTGTTTTTGGACCAACATTGTTTAATGCTTTCAATTATTAACCCTGTGTTAAAGGATGTAATCACAAAAAAGGAGTGAAAATGAAAGGTAAGATATTGAATTTT
>CAZWYK010000080.1:2965-5486 GCA_964638205.1 uncultured Candidatus Cloacimonadota bacterium
ATTGAATTTTTTGCAAAATTTAAAAAAAAGAAAAAGATTTAGTAATTGCGTAAAATAAATCTGATTCAATAAAAAATGAGGAGAAAGAAATGAAAGTAAGAACAGAAAAAAAATTGCGAGAAAAAGTATTAATTATTGGTTTTCTAATAATTCTAACATCTTGCACCCAAAACATTGGAGAATTTTCATTAGTTTCAACAGGAACCCCACAATATGCTCAAATGGCAAAAGTTCCAACAACCAAAAGGATTAAAGCTTCTGACGGAAGATTTACAGTTTTATTTATACCTCTAGGTGAAAAACCTTCTATTAAAGAAGCTGTTAATAAATGTCTAGACAAAGGGAAAGGTGATTTTTTAGAGAGAGTAAGATTTAAAGAATCCTATTATAATTACATTTTATTCTCTTATAAAAAATATACTGTGACTGGTGATGTTGGTAATTCAAAACATAACTTTGACAAGAATAATGAATAGTTATTATTTTTCTAATTCAAACTATTGCATTTTTAAAATTAAACGAAATTATTTCCAAAATTAAACGCTGAATTAATTCGGTTTTTCCAGATTTCGTAAAATTTTTTTTAAACGGAAAAAAAACAAAAAGAAATAACTTGAAGTTTGTTTTGCTGTTTTCGGGTTTTGTGGTCGTGCTGCGATTGAATGATTTTTCAATTGGAAAATCTAAATAAAATGGTTGAACGTTTAGTAATTTTGTGGTTTGTTCGGGCGGTCGCTTTGGTGAAAATAATTAAATCGCCTAACAAAAATGCACACGCCAGAATTCATTTAAAAGTTTGGTGGTTTATTTTGGGTTGAGTTAGCATTCAGAAGTTTGGTGGTTTGCGAGAGATGGCGTGTCGCATTCCAACCATTAGATGAAACAAAATACTTGCATCAAAAACATTGTAAATATAATCAGCAAAAAAATGATTTGGAGTGATTTATGAATCACAGAATTGAAATAGATTCTTTAAAAAAAGATGTATTTTTAATTAATAATTTTATAAAAAATGAAAATAGTGGCAATATTATTAGTGTTTTAAATCGTTTGGGTAAACTACCTCAAGATTTTAATCCAGAACCATTATTAATAGCCTTAGAAAACAAAAATGACAAAATCCGATATTTGGCATTAAAGAATTTAGCAAAACTTTCTGATATTGGATTGTTAAAAAAATACATCGAAGTAATCAAAAATGATAATTCTGCAACTGTAAGACGAGAAGCAGTCTCTGCAATTGGAAGACTAAGAGATGAAAATACAATAAATATTTTGATTCAATTACTTAATGACAAAGATCCTGAAGTAGTTTTACAAGCTATTCGTGGATTATTAGTGTTTAAGAAAAATGAAAAAGTAAAGAACCATTTACTAATGTTATCAAGACATCCAAATGAGATTATTCAGGAAGTAATAAAGAAAGAATTCAAAACTAAAAGCAATAAAAAAACTGTTCAAAAGCATTCTTTATCCCCAGATTTTCTAAAAAATAGTGTTGTGCAAAGTGATGTTAGGAAAGTCTTAAAGCTTGTTCCTGATGAATCTATTCATTTAACTTTTACTTCACCTCCTTATTATAACGCCCGTGATTATTCAATTTATCAAAGTTATAATGAATATCTTAAGTTCCTTGAAAATGTATTTAAAGAAGTTCACCGAATAACTAAAGAAGGGAGATTTTTTATTCTAAATACTTCTCCAATAATAATTCCACGAGTGAGCAGACAACACTCCAGTAAAAGATATCCTATTCCATATGATATTCACCCATTACTTATAAAAATGGGATGGGAATTTATTGATGATATAATTTGGGTTAAACCAGAAGCAAGTGTTAAAAATCGAGTAGCAGGTTTTGAACAACACCGAAAACCATTAGCTTATAAACCTAATCCAAGAAGCGAAAGTATTATGGTTTACCGCAAAAAATCAGAGAAATTGTTAGATTGGAATATTAAGCAATACTTTTGGGAAACTGTAGAAAAAAGTAAGATTAAGGAAAGTTATGAGACATCAAATATTTGGAAAATTGATCCAGTTTTTGACAAAACACATACAGCAGTTTTTCCAATAGAGTTATGTAACAGAATAATAAAACTTTATTCATATATTGGAGATCTTGTTTTTGATCCATTTGGAGGTAGCGGTACAATGGCTCAAGCAGCACAAGAACTACAACGTTATTTTTTCCTAACTGAAATGGAACCAAATTATATAAAGCGAATTAAAGAGAAACTCACTCAATCTACAATTTTTTCACATACAAAGTTTCATCCCTCATATTTTAATTTATCAGCTTTTGAAATTTATCTTAGTAAGCAAAATGATGAGTTTTAAAATGAATGAGCCTGTAACAAACAGCTCCACAGCCAAGCTAGAAGAAAAGCAAGTAGAGCGTGGCAGCTGCCAAACATTAAGCACACTAGAGTGAGTTGAGGTAAAATGAAAACTATAATTCTCGATTTTGATGGAACTATTGCAAACACGCTCGATGCTGTGGTGAACATCTATAACGATA
>CAZWYK010000081.1:0-5392 GCA_964638205.1 uncultured Candidatus Cloacimonadota bacterium
ACTAAATCACCTGAATCAAAGACAATTTTTTCACCACTCCAAAAATCTGTCGCCACAATTTTAAGAGGAATTTTTAAATCTTCAAATGTTTGAATAGGTAAATTTTCTTGCAAATATTTCTCAACTCCTTTGCCTTTCAAAAAACTCGAAAAATTAAAAAATGAGAAATCAACCATTTTCTTAATCTCATCAATTTTATAATAAAATTCCTTAATTTCAGAAAATTTATCGCTCACAAATTCGGCAATTTCTTTCCCGATTTCACTCATTTTTTGTGGAGCAAACGCATCTCTCTTTCTTTGCATATTATTCAAATCTATTTCATCAATTAGTGTTGAAATCTCATTTGCAGAAAAACCAGCAGCATAAAATGCACCAATTAATGCACCAATACTTGTTCCCGAAATTACGGAAGGCACAATATTATGTTTATCCAGAATTTTCAAGAATTCAATATGTGCAATTCCGCGTGCACCACCGCCGCCTAAAGTAAGTCCAAATTTTTTCATATCCACTCCATTTTCAATGGGATTACTTAAAAAATTCAAACCATTCTTGACAAGAAAAAGTTCAATTCGATTTTTGTAAAAACGATGAGGAGATTAAATTTTGAATAAAAAACCAATCGGCATTTTTGATTCTGGAGTTGGCGGTTTAACAGTGTTTAGGGAAATTAGAAAAAAATTTCCTTTTGAAGATATCCTTTATTTTGGTGATACTGCCCGCGTTCCTTACGGTCCAAAATCAGAAAATACAGTGATCGAATACTCCATCCAAAACGCTAGATTTTTGATGCAACAAGGTGCAAAAATAATAGTAATCGCGTGTAACACTTCGTCAGCGGTAGCACTAAAAAAATTGCAAAAAACACTCAATGTCCCAATTGTCGGTGTTATCCAGCCTGGTGCAATTGCAGCAAATCATACTTCTCAAAATGGAAAAATTGGTATCATCGGCACGGAAGGCACCATCAAAAGTGAAGCATATAAAAAAGCAATTAAAATGCTAAATAAGCAAACTAAAATATTCAGCGAGGCTTGCCCACTTTTCGTTCCGCTCGCAGAAGAAGGTTGGATAGATAGCACCATCACAAAATCTGTCGCAGATTTTTATCTTAATCCACTCTTAGAAAACAATATAGATACACTTGTTTTGGGGTGCACCCACTACCCTATTTTGAAAAGCATCATTCAACAAACCGTAGGTAAATCTGTAAAACTAGTTGATAGTGCTATTTCCGTAGCTTCAGAATTACAAAATATCCTGCCAAACCCAGAAATAGATGTTAAAGGAAAAGATAGTTTTTTCGTGAGTGATAACGAAGATAAATTTCGCAAAATTGCCCAAAATATTTTGAATAAATCTATTGAACAATTAACAAAAGTAAAACTCGGTGAAAGTTGGTATCTCTCTTGAATTCTGAAATCATTTCCAACTTCTTAAAAAATCTATTAAAAATCAAAGAAGGTGAAGTTGTCTCCATTTTTGCTGAAATCAATGATAGCCACAACACGCTTCCGTTTATCGAAGATTTGGCAATTGCTATTCGACACCAAAATGCCATTCCAAATTTGGACTTTTATACTCAAAACATCGAGAAAGTATTTTCGGAAGAATGGGCAAAGCGAACTGAACTTTTCGCTTCAAATTATTACCAAAATAAATTAAAAAATATTGATTATTTTTTGATTGTAGATTGGCACAATTTTTCTGATAAACTGAATGATTTTACCAAAGATTTTTTATCCAATCTTTACAGAAATGGCAAAAATATCATTTTTCTAAACTTCCCAACTGAAAAATTATCATTTCAGACTGATTTATCAATCAATAAATTAATCGAAAATTATTGGCAATCAATCGATTGTAATTTTTTAAAATTAAGTAACGTTAGCGAAAAACAGGCTAATTTTTTCACCAAATCACAATATTTTTCATTGTCTTCTGAAACTGAAAAATTAAAAATTAAAATCGAACCGAATAGTCAGAAAATTGTATGTGGCAATATAGATAAAGAACAAATAATTGCGTTACCGACTGGCTTTATTGAGATGAAATTAGAGCGCGAGTTTTTAGATGGATTTTTTTTGGCAGAAAAAGCATATTATCAAAATAACGTTTTTGCAAATGTGAAAATAAAATTTGAAAATGGCAACATCAAATACGCTATTTTTAATGAAGAAAAAGATGGTAACATATTGCTCCAAAATGCTTTAATAAACCTCGTTTCCGACTGCAAAATAAATTTTGGGCTCAATGAAAAAATAATTCATTTTTCAAATCATATCTATTATGATCGTTGTCTCGAAAACAACATTTCGCTAATTTTTTACGACCAAAATTCTGCACCTATCTATTTTTCAAATACAAAATTAAAAATAAAAAAAATAAAGGAATAAAAATGGCTAAACACATTTTTGTAATGGGTGGTGTTTTATCGTCGCTCGGAAAAGGAATTGCAGCTTCTTCAATCGGATTATTATTAAAAAAAATGGGATACAAAGTGGTGATGCAAAAATTAGATCCTTATCTAAATGTTGACCCTGGCACGATGAGCCCATTCCAACATGGCGAAGTATTTGTAACGGACGACGGTGCTGAAACTGATCTTGATTTGGGACATTATGAAAGATTTATTGGCGTTCCACTAACCAGAAATTCCAATGCTACTTCTGGTCAAATTTATGATGCCGTTTTAAAAAAAGAACGACGAGGCGATTATCTCGGAAAAACTGTGCAAATCATCCCCCATATCACTGACGAAATAAAGCGGCTTTTTAGAAGTATCGAAGCTGATAATGATTTCATTATCACCGAGTTAGGTGGAACTGTGGGTGACATTGAAAGTTTACCTTTTTTGGAAGCTGTTCGTCAATTTAAATTAGACGCTGATACCGATGAACCTCTTTTCATTTTTTTGACTTATGTGCCCTACATTAAAGCCGCTGGCGAAATTAAAACCAAGCCTACCCAGCACGCTGCTAATAAATTACGCGAAATTGGTATTCAACCAGATATTTTGATTTGCCGTTCGGAAAAGCCATTTGATGCACAAATTCGCGACAAAATTGCCCTTTTTACGAATGTAAAAAAAAATCGAGTTATCAATGCTTTTGATGTTGAAACAATTTATGAAGTCCCAAAAGTTTTGATGGATGCAAATTTTCCAAACTTAATAAATCAACACTTTAACTTACCAGAACGAAAAATTGATTTTGCAAAATGGCAAACAATCATTGATAACATAAAAAACCCTGAAAAAGAAGTCAGTATTGCAGTTTGCGGAAAATATGTAGAGCATCAAGATGCATACAAAAGCGTCGCTGCGGCACTCGTTCACGCTGCTGCTAGCCACAAATTAAAACTAAACATTAGATGGGTTGATTCAGAAAAAATCGATAATTCAACAAAAATCAAGAATGAACTTGCTGATGTTAATGGAATTCTGATTCCGGGTGGTTTTGGAATACGCGGTATTGATGGTAAAATTGCCATAGCAAAATTTGCACGCGAAAATAAAATCCCATTTTTTGGAATTTGCCTTGGAATGCAGATTGCAGTTATTGAGTTCGCCCAAAACATTTGCAACCTTAAAGATGCATACAGTAGTGAATTTAAGGAAAATTGCCACGACCCGATTATCGATTTAATGGTGGAACAAAAATACATTGAGATGATGGGCGGTTCAATGCGCTTGGGTGCTTATCCGTGTAAATTAACAAAAGAATCTTTGGCTCAAAACATTTATCAAAATGAAAAAATTTCAGAACGACATCGACACCGTTATGAATTTAATAATGAATATCGAAAAATAATTGAAGAAAATGGAATGATGATTTCAGGAACTTCACCCGATAATTTACTGGTTGAAGTAGTGGAAGTCAAAGAACATCCATTCTACATTGCAGTTCAGTATCATCCAGAATTTAAATCTAGACCAGACAAACCACATCCAATTTTCCGTGAATTCATTAGAAAATCTGCGATGAAATAAACATAATTTAATGATAGAATAGGAGGAAAACATGACACTTACAAACATTCAAAACTGGTTAAATGTTTCCAGGTTAAATGCACAATTGATAGCATTTTTGGGCGTGCTTATCTTCGCACTCCTTACATTTCTAATTGTCAAAAGCATCATTGTGAAAATCATTTGGAAAATTGCAAAAAAGACAAAGACAAAATGGGATGATGCTATTATGGAACGAAACGTTTTGCAAAAATTTGCATACATATTCCCATTTTTAATTATCCATTATTTTTCCTATCTTTTTGATAATTTTCAAATTCTCATCCAAAAAATTTCACTTATCTTTATCGTTTGGTTTGTACTTCTCACTACCAATTCTTTTTTAAACGCAATTAATGATATTTTTAAGACACATAAAATATCAAAAAAACATCCCCTAAAAGGCTATTTACAAATAATTTCAATCATTTTATTTTTGTTTGGTAGCATCATTATCATTGGCATCCTAACGGATAAATCTCCGTTAATTCTACTGAGTGGTTTGGGGGCAATGACGGCGATTATTTTACTAATCTTCAAAGATACTATTCTATCGCTCATCGCCAGTTTACAAATTTCTTTCAACGATTTGATTCAAAATGGTGATTGGTTGGAAGTTCCAGAGTTCAATGCAGATGGTGAAGTCATCGACATTGCTCTTCACTCTGTGAAAATACAAAATTGGGATAAAACAATTTCCACCATTCCAACTCACAAATTAATTGATGGTTCTTTCAAAAATTGGAGTGGAATGCAAAAATCGGGTGGAAGACGCATTAAAAGGGCTATTCACATCGATATTTCCAGCATTAAATTCTGTGATAAAAATATGTTGAGAAAGTTTTCTGAAATGCAACTTATCACAGATTACATCAAAACTAAAAAAGAAGAAATTAGCAAGTTTAACAAAGAAAATAATTTTGACAACAAATTAGCTTCAAATGGAAGAAAACTTACTAATATCGGCACTTTACGTGCATATATTTCTGCGTATTTAAAGAATCATCCAAAAATTAAAAACGAAATGACTTTTTTGATTCGCCAATTATCTTCCGGTCCAACCGGACTACCAATCGAAATTTATGTTTTTGCGAATGATACAGTTTGGGCAAACTACGAAGCAATTCAATCAGATATTTTTGACCATATTTTGGCGATTGTTCCAGAGTTTGATTTGCGTGTTTTCCAAAACCCAACTGGGAATGATTTTAGAAAGTTAGGTTAGTTTCTTTTTACAAGAATTACAATAAAAACCGCTCCCAAAGGAGCGGTTTCTTATATGCTATTTCACAAAAGGGAAAATTATCTACTTCAACAAAATCATTTTCTTAGTATCAACAACTTTGTTACCTACAACAAGTTTGTAGAAGTAAACTCCAC
>CAZWYK010000082.1:0-5351 GCA_964638205.1 uncultured Candidatus Cloacimonadota bacterium
TACCCGGTCTTGCAAAAACAATGTTAATTTCCACTCTTGCGAAAGTTTTGAATATGAAATTTAATCGTATTCAGTTCACACCTGACTTAATGCCTTCTGACATAACAGGAACGGATATTTTGGCAGATCGTGACGGGAAACGCTACTTTGAATATATTAAAGGTCCCATTTTTGCGAATATTATTTTGGCAGACGAAATCAATAGAACACCACCCAAAACGCAAGCTGCTCTTTTACAAGCAATGCAAGAATTTCAAGTTACAGCGGGAAATAAAACTTTTGAATTAGACCGCCCATTTTTTGTTTTTGCTACCCAAAATCCGATTGAGCAAGAGGGAACTTACCCACTTCCAGAAGCACAATTAGATCGTTTTATGTTCAATATCTTTATCGATTACCCAAATTTTAAAGAAGAAAAAGAGATTGTAAAACTGACAACACAAAAAAATGATGCCACCATTGATTCTGTTTTAGATGCTGTTGAAATTATAAATATCCAAAATGCAATTCGAGAAATTCCCGTTAGCGAACATGTAATTGAATTTGCCGTGAAATTAGTTCGTTCAACTCGTCCGAATTTCAATGAAGCACCCGATTTCATCAAAAAATTTGTAAATTGGGGAGCAGGACCACGTGCTTCACAATATCTCGTCATCGCAGCTAAAACACGCGCAGCATTGGACAATCGACTTTCACCATCTATCGATGATGTGCAACAAATTGCTGAAATCGTTTTACAACACCGTGTTCTCGTTTCATTTGCTGCTGAAGCAGAGGGAATGCGTTCAAAAGATGTAATTCAAAAATTAATAAAAACCCTTTAAAGGAGGATAAAATGAAGTTATTTTTAATTATTACTTTGATGTTTAGTAGCTTGCTTTTTGCAGATTTAAATGAGGAAATTGAAAAAATTGATGCAATTCACAATCAAAATTTGTACGAAAAGGAATTAGTCAAATTGGAGAAACTAAACCTAGCTTTTCCAAATGAAATTGAAATTTTGTGGCGTTTAGCACAAGTGCATTTTGACATTGCAGATCAAACAGAAAATGAAGAAATCCACAAAACATATTTCTATCCAGGTTTTGAGTTTGCCAAAAAAGCCATCGAACTAAATCCCAATTCAGCAAAAGCAAATCATTGGTATGCAGTTTTAATCGGGAAAATTGGTATTTTAGAGGGTACAAAACAGAAAATAATCAATTCTTACCAAGTAGAAATATACGGCTTACGTGCTCTAGAACTCGATCCAAATTACGATGGAACACTCCATTTAATGGGACAATGGCACTATAAACTTGCCAATTTAAGTTGGGCAGAAAGAAAAATCGCATCTCTAATTTTTGCAAAACCACCCAAAGCAAGTTTTGAAGAAGCGGCTGAATATTTCAAAAAAGCAATCGTGGCGAAACCTGACGAAGTGCGTCACTATTTGTGGCTTGGAAAGAGCTATCTCAAGTTGAAAAATAAAGAAGAAGCAATTAAATATCTACAGATGACCACCGAAATGATGCCAATTGATGATGCTGATAAATTAATGCAAAAAGAGGCAAAAAAACTGTTGAAGTAAACTAAATTTTATTTTTCTAAACTATTGGGAAAATCTATTATTTCCGAAAAGCTTAAATCATGTTCTTTTGCAACTTCGATACAAGCATCCACTACTGCGGCATCATATAGAATACCACGGTTTTTCCTAATTTCATCTAGCGCAACCTTCAAACCCAATGATGCACGATATGGACGATGCGACATTATCGCTTCTACCACGTCTGCAACCGTTAAAATTTTTGCTTCGATGAGAATATTATCACCTTTCAGTTTCCGTGGATAACCAGAACCATCAATTTTTTCGTGATGTTGATAAACAATTTCTGCAATTGGCAACTCAAAATCTATCGGTTTCAAAATATCATAACTAACTTTTACATGATGTTTTACATATTCATATTCCAAAGGAATCAGTTCACCAGATCTGGATAATATTTCCGCAGGAATGGATATTTTTCCAATATCATGCACCAATCCAGCAAGTTTAATTCCATGAATTTGCTTTTCAGATAATTTCATTTTGCGTGCGATTTCACAAGCAATTTTGCTAACTCGACGCTGATGAGCAGCAGTATAAGGGTCTCTAATACCAGAAGCAGCAACCACGATTTGCACAATATTTTCGTTTGACTTTTCCAATTGTTGCATGCTTTCCATCAATTTTGCTTGAAGTCGCTCCTTCTCCAAAATGTCTTCTTGAATTTGTTGGTTTTGCAAACAAACGAAACAAGAACTAGCAATTTTTTTTGTAATTGGTTTCAGAAAAAGAATTATATCCTCTTCCAAATACTCACCGTTTTTCACTAATGTTAACAATCCAAAATTGGGTAATTCTAAAATGTGTAAAAACGTTTCTGATTCAATTTCATGTATTAATGGCAAGTTGTTCTCAAATTCCAAAAAACTACTTTCATTGTCAATTTTGTGCACCATTTTTTTGAACACTGCGTATGCTTCTATGCCATTTATATTTCTAGGAATTGAAAATAATTGTTTATATCCAAATTCAATTGGTTCGTTATTATTTTTCATAAAAACAGCACCAGCAGAACAATTCAGTTTACGTAAAAGCGTAGATAAACAAGTTTTTAACATCTCCCTTAAATCTAAAGAAGTACCAATTTTTATACTTATTTCAAATAAAAATTGAATCTTTTCTGCTCTTGTTAACATTAATTTCCCAAGATTGAAACAACAGCAGTTTTATTGTAAAATTCTAAAAAATCTTTTCCACTATTAGCTATCTCACCGATAGAAAGAACACCAATTAGTGGGATACCTTTTTTGTGAATAACTTCGAGTTCTTTTTTGAAATCGTCTTCAAGAAAAAGGACACGAGAAATACAATCTATAAATAATAGCCCCGAACCATCTAAACTGCCATCGTAAGATTTCTCTGCTTTTAGTAGTGCGTCACCCGCAGCAGCAATTAATGATTCCAGATTTCCATTCATAATATCAACAAAAGATTCTTCTGGAACCTCACCAACACATATTAAGGCATCATCTTCGCCCAACATCAAAGGGTCACGAATAATTCTCTCAGCGCCTAATTTTGCAATTCCAAAAGGATATGCTTTGGCAATGTTAAAAAAATTATCATCCGTAATTTTTTTCCCCGAATGTTCTTCCACGACTTTTTTATACACTTGAAAAGCTGGCTTCCAGTCTAAAGTTTTGATAATATTCCTATCTGATTCCGTGATTCGAAATGGACCGGCAATGGATTTCCAACCGTGTGCTACTCCTACGCCACTTGAGCAATTTGTCATCGCCAAGACAGCACAATTTTGCAATAACCCTTCTGATGTAAAAATGCACGGTTTTTGTTGTAAACTAAGTGAGCCAGCTCCTCCCCCCACATAATTAAATTCAAGCCCAAAAATATTAAAAAGACTGTCGATAAGAGCACTAATTCGTTGAGCAAAGCCGTCTACAAAAACAAACATCGTTTTATAATTATCTACCTGAGGGAATATTTTATCAAGCACATCATCATAATCAATATTTTTTGTGCTTAAATCTGGGATTATTTGAATATTTTGTTTATTTGAAAATCCAACGATAATGGTCCCTGTCGTCAATTTTTCATTACCAAAAATTATTTCTGGAAAAATTCCACCGAACAAAGGCTTCGTAGCTAATTTTAAAATAGGATTAACATCTTTGGGTGCAAACCCATTCGCATCACAAGCCAACACCATAATTGAAGAAATATCTACATTGTTCGAAGTTTCTATCAATATTCTACGGAATCCTTCTACCGTTCCCGTCCTGTCTAGTTTTTTTACGAACATAACTACTCCCAAAATATTTTATGTGGTTAAGAGATTTTTCTTATATTTTTTGTCAAATTAAATTTTATTTTCCCAAATAATTTGACCATTTTTCAAAACAGTTTCCACATTATTTGAGCCAAAATGATAAGGTAAATAACGGTAAGATGGCATATCTAAAATTAGAATATCTGCTTGTTTTCCAACTTCTAAACTGCCTGTTTTTTTCGCCATTTGAAGTGCATGTGCACCGTTGATAGTGGAAGCTGTAATTGCCTCTGCAATAGTCATTTTCATCTGTAAGCAAGCAAGTGTTATCACGAATTGCATGCTGTCGCAATTGCAACTTCCGGGATTAAAATCAGTAGCCAATGCGACTGGTAATTTTTTGGCAATCATATCGCGTGCACGTGCATAGGATTGCATTCCTAAACTAAAAATCGTACCTGGTAGAAGGGTTGCAATCACGCCGCTTCTACGCATCGCTTCGATGCCATCATCAGAAATAGCCCCCAAATGATCGGCAGAAATTGCACAAACTTCAGCGGCTAGTTCAGCACCACCAATTGGCTCAATTTCATCAGCGTGCATTCGTAGTTTAAAGCCCCATCTTTTAGCGGTTTGTAAAATGTCGCGCGATTGTTTAACAGTATAAACATGCGCTTCAGTGAAAATATCGCAATACTTTGCTAAATTTAATTCTGCTATTTTAGGCAACATTTCTTCCTTCAAAATGCGAATGTATTCAACACGATTTTCTTTAAATTCAGGAGGAAATTCGTGTGCACCTAAAAAAGTAGGTATAATATCAATCGGTAAATTTTCAGATAATTTACGAATCACCTTCAACATCTTGATTTCACTTTCGGTGGAAAGCCCGTAACCGCTTTTAGCTTCGAGGGTTGTCGTCCCATTTGAAATAATTTTTTTTACATTTTTCAAAGCAATTTCATAAAGTTGATCGAAAGTTGCTTCACGCACAAATTTAATGCTCGATCGAATTCCACCACCACTTTGCGAAATGTCCACATAATTTTTACCCTTGATGCGCATTTCAAATTCGTTTTCACGCGTTTTGGCAAAAACAGGGTGAGTATGAGAATCCACAAAACCTGGCATCACCACTTTATTTGAAGCATCTATATGTTTTACAGAATTGTACTTTTGTAAAATATTTTCGACAAAATCTACTGCAACAATTTTTCCATCTAAAATAGCAATTGCACCATTCTCGATAATACTCAATTCGTCCATTTCGCTACCAACACGTGGTTTCATGGAACCATTTAAAGTCAACAACTCTTTCGCATTTTTGATAATTAAATCTACTTTCATTTTAGCTCCCATTTAGGTTTATTCGTTGAATAATTTTCATTCGCATAAATGGCAAGATTTTTTTACAAAAAAAGCAGCCACGAGATAAATCGTGGCTATTTTATTGGCGTTTCAAAAATTAAAGAGTCGTTAATGATGGCGGCGACTTACTCTTCCACACAGTTGCCCGTGCAGTACCATCAGCGCGAT
>CAZWYK010000083.1:0-5260 GCA_964638205.1 uncultured Candidatus Cloacimonadota bacterium
CACCGAGTGGATTTATTCTTGGATCATCATCTGCAAGACCAAATTCGCGAGTACAGCCTAAAGACTGAGCTGCAAAAGCTTCATTAAGTTCAATAATGTCCATATCATCAAATGTAAGCCCTAAACGTTTGAATAATTTTGTAGTAGCCGGAACAGGTCCCATTCCCATAATTCTAGGAGGAACACCCGCTACATCCATTCCAAGGATTCTAACTTTTGGAGTTAATCCATATTTCGTAACCGCACTTTCAGAAGCTATTATCAGTGCTGCTGCACCATCATTAATACCGGAAGCATTACCGGCAGTAATAGTTCCGTTTTCACCAGTAAGAACTCTTAGTGTTGCCAATTTTTCTGGTGAAGTAAGTCTGAGATGTTCATCTTTAGCAAATATTATAGGATCACCTTTTCGTTGAGGAATTGTCACAGAAACTATCTCTTCTGCTAATAAACCGTTTTTTTGAGCATCATTGGCTTTCTGCTGACTCCAATGTGCAAATTTATCTTGATCTTCACGACAGATGTTGTGCTCTTTTGCTATGTTTTCCGCAGTCATTATTAATGGATCAGTTCCAAATTTTTTATTGAAAACTTTATTAATAAATCGCCAACCGATGGTTGTATCATGTACTTCCGGAGCTCTTGAAAATGCGGCTAATGGTTTTCCCATAACATAAGGAGCACGTGACATACTTTCTATTCCACCAGCAATTATGAGGTCTGCTTCACCGGCTTTTATGGCTCTGGTAGCAGTACCAATAGCATCCATTCCAGAACCGCAAAGTCTGTTTATTGTAGAGCCGGGAATAGTTTCAGAAAAACCTGCAAGCAGGGAAGACATTCTGGCAACATTACGATTATCCTCTCCAGCCTGATTTGCACATCCCATAAGTATATCATTAACTGCAAGCCAATCAACATTTTCGTTTCTTTTCATGATTTCTTTTAGCGGGATTGCACCCAGATCATCTGGTCTTATAGACGAAAGACTACCGCCAAATCTTCCGACAGGGGTTCTAATTGCATCACATATAAATACATCTATCATAAATTTTACCTCAAATTATATATTTTATAGTTCTGATTTTATTAGTTTGAAACCATTGAGCATTGCCTCTGAAAGTATGTCTACTTCCTTTTGTTTGAGAGCTGTTGAAAACATGCAGGTGCAAGTGTTAACCATCATTATCCTTTCATTAATAAAAAGATAATCGAGTAATTTTTTTATTAACAACGTTTTTTCTTTTGTTTGGAATGCTTCGCGGTAAGTTGTTGGCGGTGTTGCTGTTAGATGAATACGGAACATCGAGCCAGCACCAGTAACAGAAACAGGAACATCTGCAATTTTTATCGCTTCCTTAATTTGACCTATTGCTTTTTTAGTTAATGCATTTAACTTTAGTACGGCTTCTTCATTAAATAATTCCATGGCTACACGTCCTGCAGTCATGGTTATTGGATTTGCCGAGAAAGTACCAGAATGAGGAAATAGAAGTTTGCTTTCACTTGGATCAAGTACTTTCATTACATCAGCTCTTCCAGCAAGTGCACCTACAGGAAAACCACCACCTATCATTTTTCCCATTGCGGTAAGATCTGGTTTCACTGAATAATTATCTTGCGTACCACCATAATTTACTCGTAAAGTTACAACTTCATCAAACACAAGTAATGCGCCGTTTTTGCGGGTCCAATTATACATAGCTTCCACAAAATCGGTATGTGCTTGGATCAATCCAACCCTATGCGGAACAGGATCAATTAAAACACAGGCAATATCTTTTGCATGCTCATCTAAAATTGCAATGGTTCTTTCAATATCATTAAAAGGAAAAATTATCACATCATCCAAAACGCCTTGAGGAGTGCCATTTGCAAGAGGAACACTATTGGGCTTATTTATGTCTCCCCAGTTTGAAGGATTAGCTGTTTGGCTTATTTCTGCAAAATCGTATGTGCCATGGTAAGCACCTTCTGCTTTGGCAATTTTTGCTTTGCCTGTATAAGCTCTTGAAGCCTTTATCATTGCCATAACTGCTTCAGTTCCAGAATTCATAAAACGTATTTTATCAAAAGTGGGTACTCTATCACATAGTAATTGGGCAAAAGCAACTTCAGCTTCAGTAGCCATTGTGTAGGCGGTTCCTTTTCGCAATTGTTCGATAACAGCATCAACTATCTGCGGATTTGCATGACCATGAATTAAGGATGCCATATTATTCGCAAAGTCTAAACGTTGAATACCATCAATATCAGTAACCAGACATCCTGAGGCATTTGAAACATAAAACGGATGCGGTTTCCTAAAGATAGTATTTCTACTTACACCACCAGGAATTACATTACAAGCTTGTTTATAAATCTCTTTACTTGAATGTTTTTGTTTTGTTGAAGTCATATTATTATTCATAATGTTAATTAATCCTCCATAAGATCAGATAACGATATTATTAATACTGATTCAGTTTTGCACCGGTATTCTGCTGTAGATATTCAAAAGTAACATCAGGTGCAAGTTCTCTCACAAAGAGACCATTTTCGGTAACATCGATTATAGCAAGATTACTATAAATTCTATCAACTACACCCTTTCCGGTGAGTGGAAAAGTACATTTTTCAATTATCTTCGGATCACCATATTTTGTGATATGTTGAGTAATTACAAATATAGTTTTAACTCCCGCAACCAGATCCATTGCTCCACCAACAGCTGGAATTGCACCGGGTTTACCTGTTGACCAATTAGCCAGATCACCTTCTACAGAAACTTGCATTGCTCCTAAGACACAGATATCTATATGACTTCCACGGATCATTGTGAAGCTGTCTGCATGATGAAAGAAGCAAGCTCCGGGGATAGCAGTAATACATTTTTTGCCGGCATTAATTAGCTCAGGATCTTCCTTACCGTTCTCAGGAACTGGTCCCATTCCCAGTAAACCATTTTCTGTATGATAGATAACTTCTCTGCCTTCTGGTACGAAGTCTGCAACTAATTCCGGCATGCCAATTCCTAAGTTTACATAAGCTCCATCGGGAATATCAAGAGCAGCTTTTTGTGCCATTTGATTTCGATCCCATCCAATTTTTTTATCTGTTATTGGCATGGATACCTCCTGTCTTCTGCTACAAGTTTAGATTCTGCTTCTGGGTTTGTAACTTCTACAACTCTTGTTACAAATATTCCGGGAGTTACCACGATTTCGGGATCTATCTCTCCGGGTTCAACTATTTTTTTTGCTTGAACAATAGTGGTATTTGCAGCTGTACACATGATAGGTCCAAAATTTCTGGCAGTTTTGTTGTAAGTTAAATTTCCATATCTATCAGCGGCTTTGCATTTTACCAATGCAAAATCAGCTTTTATTGCATGCTCCATAACAAAAGTTTTTCCATCAAAAGCACGAGCCTCTTTCCCTTCTGCAAGCGGTGTATTTACAGAACTTGGGGTAAAGAATGCTGGAATTCCAGCACCTCCCGCTCTTATACGTTCGGCAAGAGTACCCTGTGGAACAAGTTCAAGCTCGATCTCTTTTTTATAATACAGATCTGGGAAAACTGTAGAATTAGCTGTTCTTGGAAATGAACAAATCATTTTTTTTACCTGTTTATTCTCTATAAGTGCAGCTAAGCCAACATGACCGCTTCCAGTGTTATTGCTGACAACAATAAGATTTTTTGCACCATGATCGATGAGTGCATGTATCAATTCAATTGGGCTACCTGCTTCACCAAAACCACCTATTAAAACTACAGCACCATCAAAAATATCCGCAACAGCTTCCGTTGCTGAATTTACAATTTTATTTATCATTAAATAATCTCCTTGAAATTGATTAAATTACTATTTTTTTAATCTTTTTTCTAAAGCTTCTTGAAGAGAATTCTCAGCCTCTTTCAGGTCATTTTCATAGAAATGCTTATCTGTATCAAAAGGTAAAAGACTTGCAATTGTGTTCTCTTTATCATCAAATTTTGTTAAGAAAACTTTGTCCATCCATTTCATATTTCTGGCTTCATTAAACTTAAGTGCAAATGCTGTCTCACCATTCACTTCAACTTTTCCCAGTAGTGAAATCTTTCCTGCTGAGGAGGTCATTGTGATGTATCTTGAAGGACGGTTTATAGAAGGTAAAGACCTATAAACTTTACTGAAAACTTCATTAATATCTGCAACTGGTACTGTGAAATAGTGATGTTCACCGGTGGGGCGTGCACAATACATTGAATGGAAACCGATAGATAACATCGCAAGAATATTTCCAAGATCAATCCAATTCTGCGCAGAACGATCAACATCTACTTTGCCATTTTCATTTGTGAATAAGCTGATATGATTCATGATAGGACTTTGGCTTTTAAGAACTATTCCAGCAGAACGAAGTCTGCGAACTGCCGCTATTGTGCTTATATTCATTAGTTCTCTTGGTGTAGATATATGTGCCATCCAAACAACTTGAATTCCATTGTTATTTAATTTTCTGAAAAGATCCAAAAATTTATTATATTCATTATCCAAGAGCATTTCAGGAGCAAAAGTAAGAGCTCTTGTTCCTAAACGTAAAGTTCTAATGTGCATTAGTTTTGGGTTTTCTATTAATGGAAGAACATATTGTTCTAATCTTTCATAGCTCATTTGTCCCGCATCTCCACCAGTCATAAGCACGTCTGTAATTTCTTTGTGTAATTCTAAGTAGGCGTGAACTTGCTTAATTTCTCTTTGAATGAACATATCTTCATCACCACGAACCTGAGCATGACGGAAACAATATGTACAGAATGCAAAACAGCTTTGTGTAGTTTTATCGAAAAGAAGAATGCACTGTGGATATTTATGCTGACAACCTTCCAGAATCTCTAATTCACCATCTTCATTTTTGAACCATGGTTTATTTAATAGTTGATTTCCATCGTGAGGATTTGTCTCTTTCATATATTCACTGATAATTGTTTTTCTTTCTTCATCAGTTTTAGCATCAATGTATGATTTTGCTGCTTCAGCTTGTATCATTTCTGGTTGTGGAAAAACAAGTTGGAAGAGTGAATCATTAGCAAAATCATTCCAATTTATTGTGTTTAGAACGTGCTTGGTCGCTAAAAAACGATAAACTTGAATGAAAAATTCTCGTGCTTTTATGTGCCCAATATCAATTCCATTTTGTTTTAAGGTCTCAACGATTTCTCTGAATCCACTTAATCCTGCATAATGTTCTTTACCGGTAAATAAGAATGCGGCTGTTTCCATAATACCGGAATGATT
>CAZWYK010000084.1:0-5260 GCA_964638205.1 uncultured Candidatus Cloacimonadota bacterium
CCTTAACTTTACAAAATTTTGCGGGTTTAGTGGAATTTGAAAATTGGCAATTAATCGCCGCCGATGTGGACGGAAACAGCTCTATCCAATCTTACGATGCGTCCCTTATTTTGCAGTTTGCAGTTGGATTGATTACCGAATTTCCAAGCAATTAAACTTATCACAAACCCAAAACCGCGCTGAAAATTTTCAAAGCGTTTTTTTAGTAATCATGATTCTAAATCTGTAGTAACTTCGTCGCTTTGTGTTGAGTGGCCACTATTAATTCCAAATCATGATTTATGGAATGCAGATAATTTTGCATCAATTTTTCGGCTTTTTGCGGACAATTATTTTCTTCACTCAAATGTGCCAAAACTAAATTTTGCATTTTCGGGTGGATAATTTTTGCAATAATCTCAACCGCTTGCTCATTCGAAAGATGCCCTTGTTTTCCTTTAATGCGCTGTTTAAGTTGAGGCGGATATTGCCCATTTAGGAGCATTTTCACATCGTGGTTGCTCTCCATAATTACCGTTGTCGCATTTTTCATTTGTGCAACCATAAGGTTTGAAGGAAATCCGACATCAGTTGCAACTGCCAATTTCTTCTCATAATTTTCCTTTTTAAAGGTGAAATTACTACCATCTACAACATCGTGTGAAGATTGGAAAGCCCTAATTTCAATATTACCAATTTTAAAGGTTTTACCGTTTGAAAAATGGCGCACTCCCGCTGGAATGTTCTTTAATTTGTGGCGGCAAACAGAATAAGTTAAAGTGGTGATGTAAAGCGGAATATGCAGTTTTCGACAAAGAATTCCGGCTGCTGAAATGTGATCATTATGCTCGTGGCTAATCACAATTGCGTCAATTTTATGCTCATTAATTCCGATACTTTGAAGTGCAGAAATTATTTTTTTACCGCTCAATCCGGCATCGAGAAGAATATTCGTTTTTTCGGTACGAATCAAGACGGAATTGCCCTTACTTCCACTTGCTAAAACAGAAGTTTGAAATTTTATTTTTGCCATTTATTTCAAATAATAATAACGATTGTTGATGCGATCAAATTCTGTCCATTCCGCATCATCTTTCTGGGAACTATCTGTAAGTTGTTGAATGCCAACTGTTTGCGCATCGAGATTATCAGCATAATGTAAAACAGTAGCTTCCAAAGTTTGCGGTAATCGTGCCGAAGCTTTTTCATATTCACCATGGTGTGACAAAATAAGGTGACGCAACTTCATCAATAAATTTGGCGGAAAATTATCAATTTTAGCAACATATTCGCATACCATTCTGTCACCAAGTGAAATGTGTCCGACTAATCTTCCCTCCACCGAAAAATCAATTTGCGGTTTAGTAGTATATTCTCGTACTTTTCCGATGTCATGCAAAAGTGCACCTGCAATGAGCAAATCTTTATTTACATTGTAGTTGTGCGAAGCATATTCACAAATTCCAGCAACCGCAATGGAATGTTCCAAAAGCCCGCCAATGTAATTGTGATGCCAAGTTTTAGCGGCAGGAGATTTCGCAAATTCGGTAAAAAAAACTTTATCTTCAAAAATATTTTGTAACATTTTTTTTAAGTAATTGTCATTAATGTCATCAATAAATTTGAATAGTTTTTCCGAAAGGTTATTCACATCTTTCGGAGTAGATTCTAAAAAATCGACCAAGTCAAATTCCACTTCATCTAAAACTTTTAGTTTCTTCACGCTCAGTTGAAGTTGCTTTTTGTAACTTCTTACTTCACCCTTGATACGAATCACATCGCCTTCTTTGAATTTCGCAGAAATGCTTTGTGCGTTGTTCCACACATTCGCTGTTATCGTGCCAGAATTATCTGCTAATTTTAGCCGAATGTAATGAACTTTTCCTTCGCGAAGTTCTTTTTGAAGCACCAAAAAATCGCTAATAATTTCTTGATTTAAATGTTTGTTTAATCCTTTTACATAAATGTTTTTGCTCATAATTTTTCCTTCACATAAATATTATTTGTATAAATCCAGCCGAAACCAAAACAAGTAATTTCAAGACGATAATTACCACTTTTTTTAATTTCAAAAAAACCTTTTTCATCAAGCTTAGATGCAATTTTTTTACCATTTTGAAAAAGATTTACTCTCGCAATTTTAGGTAACCTAAAATAGAATTTTAATCTGTTTTCGAAATGGATATTTTCTCCGAAAATAGCACTTTTATTTTGCCCATTTGAAATCGCCGCATAAAAATCATATGGATTTCCAACTTTGTAATTTACAATGTAGGTGTTACCATTTTTGATGGCTTTTAGAATATTATTTTCTGAAATTTCTGTGTTTTTTGAAATCAAAACATTGGTACGCAAAGTTTTAAAAAGCATTTTGTGAGTAACTATTCTAATTTTTTTACCCAAAATTTTGATGGTTTCAGTGTGTGCATCAATGCTGCCAATAGCTACTCTTTTCTTGCCTTCATTATTTAATTTATCCCAATAATTTAGGGCTTCTCTATGTGGTTTTCGCACAAAAAAAGCGGGACATAAAACATAAACAACGCCATTAATTTTGGGCATCAATTTTCCAATCCAACTCGAAAGAAAATTCCAAATTTCAAGTCCATTAAAATTATCATTTTCTAAATCCGTCCAGCGATAAAAACGATATTTATTTGACCTTCTTTTTTCAATCGGATGAGCGGCAAAAGTTATGGCGTTTTCAGTTTGATACGATTTTGTGTAAATTACTGCATCCTCATTTTTCCTAATTTTTTCTGAGTTAAAAACAAGTAAATGATTATTGTTTTCAGGGTCATTTATCTCTGTCCCAATAATAACAAAAAGGTCTTTTTCGGCTAAAAACACCTCATCTTTTTTTGCTCCAAAATTACGGTGGTCATTGATTGTGATAAAATCTAATTCTGTCTGTTTTGCATCTTTAATGATTTTTACAAGCGGAATTTCACAATCATAAGAGTGCTCACTGTGGATGTGAATGCAGCCTGTTAGTTCCAAAAATTCTTGTTTGAAAATATTTTTTTGTTTCATTTTTTAGCCTTTTTAGCACCTCTCCACCTACGGTGCACCCAAAACCATTGTTCTGGACTTTGCCAAATATATTTTTCCAATTTTTTAGAAATTTGTTCCATTAATTTTGGTTCTTCATCTTTAGAAAAATTTTCTGGTAAAACCATTTTTTCAAAAATAAAATTATGTGAACCATCTTCATTTCTAAAAGCGATAGCTGGCACAATTGGTGCACCAGTTTTGATAGCGATTTTAGCTGCTCCAATGTAAGTAGAAGCAGGATAACCCAAAAAATCCGTCATAATACCATTTTTGCCAGCACTTTGATCTACCATTATGGCAACAACAAAATTTTCTTTTAGAAGTTTCAAGACAGAACGTAACGCATTTTTTTGTTCGATTAACACAACATTTTTACTTGTTTTGTGACGATAGGTATAATCGTGAAAATGATTATTTCTCTGCTTTTTTATGATGACACTTGTTTTGTGAAATTGTCCAATGTATTCACCCGCCAATTGCCAATTACCAAAATGAATCGATGCTAAAATTACACCTTTTTTTAGACAAATTGCCTCTTCTAAATTTTTCCACCCAGCCGTTGAAACAGTTTTGAATAATTTATTGTTATTACCAAAATAAACTTCACTGGCGGTGAATCCCAAGTGACGATACATTTTTTTTAGAACGTTTTTTTTTTCGTTTTTACCAATTTTAGGGAAAATTTTGGCTAATTGATTTTCGGCAACAGTGCGACGAATATTAAAATTGTAACCGATAAAAACAAAAAGAGATGAGATGATTTTACGAATGATAAAATAAGGAAATAAATTCAAGAATCGTTCAAATATTTTGAAAGAAACAAATTCTAATTGGCTCTTTTTTTTCTTACTCATTTTCATCTCACTTACCTCAAAAACAAATCTGAATTTTAACTTAATTTAGGCAATGAAAAAATCTTTCTTGACGCTAAAAAGCTCAAAAACAAAATGCAAAAAAAATATTTTGGGAGATTTAAGATTGAATATTTTAGCGATTAGCACAACTTCAACAATGGGTAGCATTGCTATTTTCAAGGAAAATAAAATTGCATTTATCAATCATTCGGATGTGAAAGTTACTCATTCAGAACGGCTTCTACCGCAAATTGATTTTGGCTTGCAAAATTGTAATTTGCAAATTTCGGAAGTTGACGCTGTTGCTATTGCGAATGGTCCTGGCTCTTTTACTGGTATTCGAATTGGCCTTGCAACTGCGAAAGGCATTTGTGTCGCCAATAAAATTCCATTAATACCATTTAACACGCTCGAATTACTCGCTCATAATTTAACTGGAACAAAACGCTCAATTTTATCAATAATTGATGCAAAAATGGGTGAAATTTACGCTGCTTTGTATTCAAATGAACACAAAGAAATTATTGTGCCACAAAATGCAAAACCAGCCGAGTTTCTGCATAAAATTGAAGAACCAGTAATTATTATTGGAGATGGAGTTGAAAAATATTTTACTGAAATTATGGACAGTGGCATCGATTTTCAAGTTGCCTTTCAACACCAAAATATTCCACTAGCATCCACAATGATTAGCATTATTTTGAAGAATGCAGTGCCCGAATATGATTCCGAAATAATTTCCAATTTAGAACCGTACTATTTACGAAAATCGCAAGCTGAGATTGCGAAAGAAGAGGGGGTTAAATGAAAAATAGGCCAAATTGGTTCCAATATTTTATGGAAATGGCATTTTTAGTTTCAAAGAGATCTACCTGTTTACGAAGAACAGTTGGATCTGTAATTGTGCGTAATAACCAGTTGCTTTCGAGCGGTTACAATGGTTCACCCAAACACACTTTGCATTGTTCAAAAACAGGTTGTTTACGAGAAAAAATTGCTGTTCCATCTGGGGAAAGACACGAGTTATGTCGCGGTGTCCACGCCGAGCAAAACGCAATTATTCAGGCAGCTGTTAATGGTGTTTCCATTTCTGGTGGTGAACTTTATTGTACAAATCAACCTTGCTCAATTTGCGCAAAAATGATTATTAATTCCGAAATAAAAAAAATTTATATTGCCAATTATTACGAAGATAAATTGGCGATTGAAATGTTAAAAGATGCAGATATCAGTTTGAATTTAGTCGATTTGAAAACTGGCGAATTAAAAAAAATATTATAATGGAGATTTTATGAATTTAAGACCACAACTAATTTTAAATAAAAGGACAAATCTAATTTTTGGCGTATCAATATTTTTGATAACATTATTTG